>JAPSIJ010000413.1 GCA_031178805.1 Cellulomonas sp.
GCCCGCACCGAGGACCTGGCGGCGCTGATCACCGCGGAGGGCGGCAAGCCGCTCGCGGAGTCGCGCGCGGAGGTGCAGTACGCCGCCGAGTTCGTCCGCTGGTACGCCGAGCAGGCCGTGCGGCTGGACGGGCTCGCGCGCCGCGCCCCGGCGGGCACGCACCACCAGCTGGTGCTCCGCCGGCCCGTCGGCCCGGCGCTGCTGATCACCCCGTGGAACTTCCCGCTCGCGATGATCACCCGCAAGGTCGCGCCCGCCCTGGCCGCCGGCTGCCCGGTCGTCATCAAGCCGGCGCAGCTCACGCCGCTGACCACCGCGTACTTCGCCGAGCTGCTGCGCGAGGAGCTGGACGCCCGCGGCCTGCCGACCGGCGTGGTGAACGTCGTGCCCACCTCGTCCTCCCGGGCGCTGACCGAGCCCGTGCTCGCCGACCCGCGGCTGCGCAAGCTGTCGTTCACCGGCTCGACGGCGGTCGGGCGCACGCTGCTGGCGCAGGCCGCGGAGGGCGTGCTCCGGACCTCGATGGAGCTCGGCGGCAACGCCCCGTTCCTGGTGTTCGACGACGCCGACCTGGACGCCGCGGTCGAGGGCGCCGTGGCCGCGAAGATGCGCAACGCCGGGCAGACCTGCGTCGCGGCCAACCGGTTCCTGGTGCAGCAGGGCGTCGCCGCGGAGTTCACCGACCGGCTGGCGGCCGCCTTCGACCGGCTGGTGGTCGGCCCGGGCACGGAGCCGGGGGTGACCGTCGGCCCGCTGATCGAGGAGTCCGCGGTGGAGCGGGTCGCGGACGTCGTCGCCGAGGCGGCGGACGCCGGCGCCCGGGTGCGCACCGGCGGCGAGCGGCCGGGCCGGCGCGGCTGGTTCTACGCCCCCACCGTGCTCGACCGGGTGCCGGAGGACGCGCGCGCGGTCCAGGAGGAGACGTTCGGGCCGGTGGCACCCGTGGTGACCTTCGGCTCCGAGGAGGACGGCGTCCGGCTGGCGAACGCCACCGAGTACGGGCTGGTCGCCTACGCGTACACCCGCGACGTCGGCCGGGTGATGCGGCTGGCCGAGCAGGTGGACGCCGGGATGCTCGGCGTCAACCGCGGCATGGTGTCCGACGCGAGCGCGCCGTTCGGCGGCGTGAAGTCCTCCGGCGTCGGCCGCGAGGGCGGCGAGGCCGGGATCGAGGAGTACCTGGAGACGCGCTACGTGGCATTGTGAGGCCGCATGGACCTGCTGCGACCCGCCACCGCCGACGTCTCCGTGCGGCCGGCGGTCCCCGGCGACGAGCGCGCGATCGCGGCCGTGCAGCTCGCCGCCTGGCGCGCCACCCACGCCGAGACGCTCGGCGACGCGGTGCTGGACGCGATCGACCCCGCCCGGCTCGCCGACCAGTGGGCCGCCGCGATCACCGCGCCCCCCGGCCGCGGCTACCGGGTGCTGGTCGCCGTGCACGGCCCGCGGCTGGTCGGCTTCGCGTCGGTCGCGCCGGTGGTGGCGCCCGCCGGCTCCGGGGACGACACCCCGGGCGGCGAGATCCTCGCCCTCGAGGTCGACCCGGCCGAGCGGCGCGTCGGGCACGGCTCGCGGCTGCTGTCGGCGGTCGTGGACCTGCTCCGCACCGAGGACGGGGCGACGAGCGTGCAGACCTGGGTGATCGCCGGCGACACCGCGCGGGAGCAGTTCCTCGGCTCGGCGGGGCTCGGCGACGTCGGCGCGCGGCGCGTGCTCGGCGAGGCGGACGACCCCCGCGAGATCACCGAGCACCTGTGGGGCGCGTCGCTCTGACGCGTCCCCGGTCCGGCCGCCCGCCGACCGGGTGACGGCGCCACCCGGCCGTGGTGACGGCCGCGTGACCTGGGTGAACGCCGGGCGAACACCGCCCGGCGGGGCGCGCCGGGTGCTCAGGACGCCGGCCGCGCGGGCGATGGTGCCGACGTGGCTCCCCAGACCAGCGCGCCCTGGCGGCGCGCCGACCGTGGCCGGGCGCTCGCCGACCTCGTGTCCGCCCCCGTCGTCGTCGCCCCCACGGACTCCTGCGAGTCGGTCGACGTCGGCTTCCGCAGCCGGTGGACCGGCTCGTCCGTCCTCGTCGCACCCCGGGAGCCCGGCGGCCCGCACGGGATGGTCGCCCGCAAGGACTTCCTGACCACCATGACCGGCCGCTACGGGTTCGGGCGGTCGCTGTGGGGGCGGCGGCCCGTCGCCGACATCACCCGGTGGGACGTGCCCTCGGTGGACGTCACCGCGTCGCTCACCGAGGCCGCCGAGCGGCTGGCCCGCGGCGACAGCTACTCCGACATGCTCGTCACCGGCCCCGGCGGCGCCCCGGTCGGCATCCTCGACCCGACCACCCTGATGGAGGCGCTGGCGGCGGAGCTCGCGCACGAGGCCTCCCACGACCACCTGACCGGCGTGACGTCGCGCGCCCGGTTCGTGGACGGGCTGCGCGAGCTGTGCGAGATCGCCCGGACGACGGGGGCCGCAGTCGTGCTGGCGTTCCTCGACCTGGACCGGCTCAAGGAGGTCAACGACACCCTGGGCCACTCGTTCGGCGACGCGCTGCTGCACTCGGTGGCGACCCGGCTGGCCGGCGCCGCGCGGCCCGGCGACGTGGTGGGCCGGCTCGGCGGCGACGAGTTCGCCCTCGCGCGGCTGCTGCCCGAGCAGACGCCGGACGACGCCTGGCGCACCCGCGCGCTGGAGCTCGGCGAGATCCTGCGCGCCGCCATCGCCGCGCACGACCCCCGGCTGCCGGTCCCGGCGCACTCCCGCGCCAGCGTGGGCCTCGCGATCGGCGCCGGCGCGCTGCTGGACAGCGACCGGCTGCTGCGGGAGGCCGACCTGGCGATGTACGGCGCGAAGAAGTCCGGCGGCGACCGGGTGCGGCTCGCCGGCGCGGACACCGGGCCCGCGGACGC
>JAPSIJ010000414.1 GCA_031178805.1 Cellulomonas sp.
AGCTCCCCGCAGCACCCGCACGAGGCCCCGACGACCACCGGTCGCCGGGGCCTCGGCGCGTCCGGCGTGCCACCATGGCGCGCATGAGAAGCCGCCTGACCGCCACCGCCGCCGCGGCCGCCCTGGCCGTCCTCGCCCTCGCGGGCTGCTCCGTCTCCGTCGGGACCGACACCGTCCCCACCGACGAGCTCGAGCAGCAGGTCAGCACGGTGCTGGAGCAGCAGGTCGGGCGGGCTCCCGAGCAGATCGACTGCCCCGACGAGCTCGACGCCGAGGTGGGCGCCGAGACCCGGTGCACGCTCACCGACTCGGGCGAGTCCTACGGTGTCACCGTGACCGCCGACGAGGTCCAGGACGACCGCGTGCAGATGACGGTCGAGGTGGACCAGGAGCCGCTCGCCGAGGGCGAGGAGGCGTGACCGGCCCCGCCGACGAGCTCCGCGCCGCCGTCGCGGCCCGGGCCGAGGGGACGCCGTACGTCGTCGTGCCGACGCCGGAGGGCTTCGACCTGCGGATCGACCTCGCCGACGCCCGCTGGTGGGGCCCGCTGGGCGCCGCGGGCCGGCGGAAGGTCGTGCAGCACCGGGTCGCCCTGGACGAGGGCGCGCGGTCGATGACGATCACCGACGACCACTACGACGTGCAGTGGAGCGCCGGCGCCGACGTCTCCACCCGGGTGCCCCGCCTGGTGGCGAGCGCGCGGGCCGAGCGCTCGCTCGGCCGCACGTGGGAGGTGTCGGGCGAGAAGACGTTCGGGCTGGACGACACCGGCCGGCCCGCGACGGTCGTCGACTACACGTTCTCCTCCGCCGAGGGCCACGGGATGATCCGGGACGCGGCCGCGCCGCTGGGCTGGTCCGAGCGGATGGGCGCGGCGCAGCGCGCGGGCGTCGTCGCGGCGGTCGCCGCCGGCGGCGTGGCCGGCCTGGTCGCGGTGGTGCTCGTCGTGCTGGGGGCGACCGGCCGGCTCTGAGCCGTCAGGCCGGCAGGCCCGCGCGCACGCTGCGGACGAGCTCCTCGACGTCGGGCGCGAGCGCCGGCGCCTGGGCGGCCGTGGCGGTGAAGGTGATGGTCCACACCACCTGCCGCTGCGGGTCCTCGACGTCCGCGGCGGCCAGGAACACCTGCGCCTGGACCAGCGGGACCGGACGGCCGTCGAGGTCGGTCGTGAACGTCACCTGCTGGCCGAGCCCGAGGGCAGGCTCCTCGCCGAGCACGTCCTGGCGCTGCACCACGACGTCGCGCTCGGTCGCCTCGATGCGGCGCACGGCCTCGGCCGCGAGCGCCGGGACGAGGCCCGGGCCGGCGGACGCCTGGACGCCGACCGTGACGTTCGCGGTGAACCCGGCGTCGGGCGTCTCGTGCACGCCGATGAACACCAGGCCGGGGGCGCCGGCCATCTCGGCCGGGACGGGTCGCCAGCCGGCGGGCAGCCGGAAGGTCAGGTTCGGCGGGACGGCGGTCATGCGGCTCCTCGGGTCGGGGCGGTCGGGAGAAGGGGCGGCGCGGATCAGCCGGGGAACAGCCCGCCGATCCACTCGGCGGCGTCCTCGGCGGCGTCCACGACGCCCTGCGGGTCGACGGTGATGCCGAGCTCGGCGCCACCGCCCAGGCCGACGGCGGCCCCGGCGTTGACCTTGACGGTCCAGCTGCCGTCGGGGTTCGGGCCGACGTGCACGCCGGCCTCCGCCCCGGCGCCCGCCCAGCCCTCGACGCCGGCCTCGACGCCGATGCCGCCGACCTGGACGTCGGCACCGACCTCGCCCTTGGCGCCGGCGAAGCCGCCGAGGGTGCCGTGCACGCCCTCCTTGCCGATCTGGACGCCGGCCTCGGCGTAGGCGCCGGCGAGCCCGCTGGCGTTCACGCCGACCTCGCCGTGCTCGAAGCCGGCCTTGGCGGAGGCGTCGCCGTGGATGCCCACGCTGCCCTCGGCGTGCGCGTCGAACGTCCAGTCCTCGACCCCGAAGGCGGCCTCGCCCTTGGCGCCGATCATGGTGCTGGCCTCCGCCCCCGCGTACAGCGAGCCGTACTTCGCGAGGGTGGACGCCTCGGCGGAGAACAGGCTGGCCTGGCCCTCCGCGCTCGCGACGTCCAGCGTCACCTCGCCGGTCTCCGGGTCGATGGTGAACAGCGGGCCGGAGGTGCTCCCCGAGGCGTCGGGGCCCTTCGAGCTCGCCTCGTCGTGCACGACGGCCGCGTCGCTGACGACGATCTCCGCGAGCGCCTCGGCGACGGTGTCGCCCTCCTGCTGCACGGAGCGGCGGGCGGCGTCGAGCAGCTGCTGCGCCTGGGCGCGCAGGTCGGCTCCGGGGTCGACGAAGGGCGCCGGGGCCGGGCTGGGCGACGGCGTCGCGAGCGAGCCGTTGTGCGCGGTGACCGCCCGGTTGTAGGCGGCGACGGCCTCGTCGGTGGCGGTCTCGCCCTGCTCCCACAGGTCGATCGCCTCCGCGGCGTCCGCCTGCGCGAGGGTGAGGACGTCGGCGTACCGGGTGAGGCGGCCCGCGGCGTCCGTCAGCGCGTCGGCGGTGATCCGCCACGACTTCGGCTGGGCGTTCATCTGCGACCAGAAGGCGTCGGCGGCGACGCCGGTCCAGTCCGGCACGCGGACCTTCGCCAGCGCGTCGGCCGCGTCGTCGAGCTGCACGGCGCGGTCCGTCATCGCCTGCGCGTCGGCGAGCACCGAGCTCGGCGTGCCGGGGACCAGGGCCTTCGGGTCGGTGGTGCCCCCGAGCTCGGCCATCAGCGCGGCCCGCCCGGCGGGACCGGCGAGGGGCCGGGTGTCGGCACCGGCACGCCGAACAGGTTGCCCACGCCGCTGTCGGTGCCGCGGTACGAGTCGGCGACGATCTCCAGCCCGAGGGCGAGCCCCTCGGCCTTCTCCCCCAGCTGCACGACGG
>JAPSIJ010000415.1 GCA_031178805.1 Cellulomonas sp.
GTGCTCACGGCGGGTGCGGTGGCGGTCGTGCTGCACGCGCTGGGGCTGCCGTGGGGGCCGGCGTGGATCCTCGGCGGCGTGCTGGCGCCCACGGACGCGACCGCGGTCGCCGGGGTGGCGCGCGGCATGCCGCGCCGGACGCTCACGACGCTGCGCGCGGAGAGCCTGGTCAACGACGGCACCGCCCTGGTGATCTACGCGATCGCGGTGCACGCGGTGGCCGAGCCGGTGACCGGCGGCTACCTCGCCAGCCGGTTCGCGGTGTCCTACCTGGGCGGCGCCGCGGCGGGCGTGGTGGTCTGGTGGCTGGCGGTGCACCTGCGCGAGCGGGCCCGCGAGCCGCTGCAGCAGAGCGTGATCAGCCTGCTGACCCCGTTCGCCGCGTTCCTGCTCGCGGAGCTGGTGCACGCCTCCGGGGTGCTCGCCGTGGTGGTCGCCGGCCTGCTGATCAGCCAGAGCGGTCCGCGGCTGATCCCCGCGGCGGCCCGGGTGCAGTCGCAGTCGTTCTGGGCGGTGGTGAGCCACGTGCTGAACGGCGGCCTGTTCGTGCTGGTCGGCATCCAGCTCGTCACGGCCGCGGACGGGCTGTCGTCCGCCGGCACCTGGCAGGCGGTGGGCTGGACGGGCGCGGCGTTCGTCGCGGTGATCGGCACCCGGCTGCTGTGGTTCCACACGACGCCGTACCTGATCCGGGCGATCGACCGGCGCCCCGTGCAGCGGACCCGGCGGGTGTCCTGGCGGCACCGGATGCCGGGGGCGTGGGCGGGGTTCCGCGGCGCGGTGTCGCTGGCCGCCGCGCTGGGCGTGCCGGAGACCACCGGGGCGGGCGAGCCGTTTCCGGGGCGGGACGTCATCGTGTTCGTCACGGGCGGCGTCATCCTCGCGACGCTGCTGGTGCAGGGGCTGACGCTGCCCGCCGTGGTGCGCTGGGCGCGCCTGCCGGCCGACGACGCCCTGGAGGACGAGCGGCACAAGGCCGAGAAGGTGGCGACCCGGGCGGCGCTCGAGGCGCTGCCGGTGGAGGCCGAGCGGCTGGGCGTGGACGACCGGGTGGTGCGGAAGCTCGAGGCGGAGTTCCGGCTGCACGCGGAGGCGCTGGAGCAGACCGACGGGGACACCGACGACGGCCGGGTGCGCGAGGCCGACTTCGACGCCCTCCGCCTCGCCGTCCTGGCGCACAAGCGGGCCGCGGTGGTCCAGCTGCGCGACGACCAGCACATCGACGACATCGTGCTGCGCGAGGTCCAGGCGCAGCTCGACGCCGAGGAGGTCCGGTTGACCCGCGGGGCGACCGAGGCCGAGTAGCCCCCGACGCCGCCGCGCGGGCCGCGTCGCCCGGCGGCAGGATGGCGGCGTGCTGCTCGCCGACGTCGCCGCCACCTCCACGGCCCTCGCCGCCACCCGGTCCCGCCTGGCCAAGCGGTCGGTGCTCGTCGACCTGCTGCGGCGCACGGACCCCGCGGAGGTGCCCGTCGTCGCGCGGTACCTCGCGGGCGAGCTGCGGCAGCGGCGCACCGGGCTGGGCTGGCGCTCGCTGCAGTCGCTGCCGGAACCCGCCGCCGAGCCGACCCTGGACGTGCTCGCCGTGGACGCCGCGTTCGAGCGGATGGCGGGGCTGGCGGGCCCCGGCTCCGCCACGGCGCGCACGGCGCTGGCGGCCGACGTGTTCGGCGCCGCCACCGCGGACGAGCAGCGGCTGCTCCGCGGGCTCGTCACCGGCGAGCTCCGGCAGGGCGCCCTCGACGCGCTGCTGCTCGACGCCGTCGCCGAGGCCGCCGGGGTGCCGGTCGCGGCGGTGCGCCGGGCCGCGATGCTCGCCGGCGCGACGGAGCCCGTCGCGACGGCCGCCCTGGGTGCGCCGGACGCCGACGCCGCGCTGGCCGCGCTGGCCGGGTTCGGGCTCGCCGTCGGCCGCCCGGTCCGGCCGATGCTCGCCGCGTCCGCCCCCGACGTGGCCACGGCCGTCGCGGGGTTCGGCGGCCGCCCGGTGGTGGTGGACGCGAAGCTCGACGGCATCCGGATCCAGGTGCACCGGGACGGCGACGCCGTCCGGGTGTTCACCCGGAGCCTCGACGACCTGACGGACCGGGTGCCGGAGGTGGTCGCCGCGGTGCGCGCGCTGCCCGTGCGCACGGCGGTGCTGGACGGCGAGGCGCTCGCCCTGGGCCCCGACGGCCGGCCGCGCCCGTTCCAGGAGACGGCCGCGCGGAGCGCCACGCGGGACGCGGACGTCGCCGCGGCGGTCGCGCTCCGGCCGTACTTCTTCGACCTGCTGCACCTGGACGGCCGGGACCTGCTGGACGCCCCGCTGACCGAGCGGCTCGCGGCGCTGGACGCGGTGGCGCCCGAGCACGCGGTGGAGCGGGTGACGACCGCCGACGCCGACGTGGCGCAGGCGGCGTTCGCCGGGTGGGTCGCCGCCGGGCAGGAGGGCGTGATCGTCAAGGACGCCGACGCGCCGTACGAGGCGGGCCGGCGCGGCGGCGCGTGGGTGAAGGTCAAGCCGCGGCACACCCTCGACCTCGTGGTCCTGGCCGTCGAGCGCGGCTCCGGGCGGCGGTCCGGCGTGCTGTCGAACATCCACCTCGGGGCGCGCGACGGGGCGGGCGGGTTCGTGATGCTCGGCAAGACGTTCAAGGGCATGACCGACGAGATGCTCGCCTGGCAGACGGCGCGGTTCCGCGAGCTCGAGGTCGCCGACGACGGCTGGACCGTCACGCTGCGGCCGGAGCAGGTGGTGGAGATCGCGTTCGACGGGGTGCAGCGGTCGCCGCGCTACCCCGGCGGCCTCGCGCTGCGGTTCGCCCGGGTGCTGCGGTACCGGGAGGACAAGGCGGCCGCGGAGGCGGACACGATCGAGGCGGTGCGCGCGCTCGCGGCGCCCGCACCGGCCG
>JAPSIJ010000044.1:0-7757 GCA_031178805.1 Cellulomonas sp.
GGTGCTCCTGGAGGTGCGGCTGCGGACCTCGCCGGACGGGTCGCCGACGAGGACGCCGACCAGACTTCCCGGCACACCAGCGGTCGATCCTACGCGACGGGTGCCGCGCGCGCCCGGGGATGCACCGTGGCGGGGACGCTCCTAGCGTGCTGGTGGCGCCCCGAGCCGACGGGCGCGCCCGGACCCGACCGCCCCGGAGGCTCCCGTGCGCACCACCGAGATGCTCGACACCCACCCCGCCGCCACCGGCACCGACCACGCGGCGCTGGTCCGCGCGATCGAGGCCCTCGTGGCGTGCGCCCAGACCTGCACGTCGTGCGCCGACGCCTGCCTCGCGGAGGAGGTGGTCGCGGACCTGCGCACGTGCATCCGGCGGAACCTCGACTGCGCCGACGTCTGCGACGCGACCGCCCGCGTGCTCACCCGGCAGACCGGCGACGGGGCCGCCGTGCGGCCGCTGCTCGAGGCCTGCGTGGCGGCGTGCGCGGCGTGCGCCGAGGAGTGCGAGCAGCACGCCGAGATGCACGCGCACTGCCGGGTGTGCGCCGAGGCGTGCCGCGCGTGCGAGGCGGCCTGCCGGGAGCTGCTGGGCGCCCTCGGCTGACCCGCCGGGGCGGGCGGCCGGGAGGTCAGCAGCGCGCCAGCCACTCCCCGAGCAGCGCGGCGAGCACGTCGGGCCGCTCGTGCGGCAGGGCGTGCCCCGCGCCGTCCACCACGGCCGCCGTCGCCCGCGGGTACCGGGCGAGCAGGTCCAGGGCCGCGGCGTACCCGACCGTGGAGTCCAGCCGCCCGGCGACCACCAGCGTCGGCCCGGCGAACCCCGGGCCGGCCGGCGGGGTGATCCGCCAGCGCGCGCCGATCCGCTCGGCCGCCGCGGCGTCCTGGGCGGCGGGCGGCTCGACGGCGGCCCGGTACCGCGCGAGCACCTCCGGCGTCTGCACGACGGCGTAGTCCCGGAACTCCCGGTCGCCGAGCGCGTCGTCGCGCACGACCGGCCGGTGCGGCGGCACGTCGCGGACCCCGTCCAGCAGCGGGCAGACCAGCGCGAGCCCGGCGACGCGGCCGGGCAGGCGGTCCGCGAGCCCCGCCGCGTAGTAGCCGCCCGCCGAGTGGCCGGCGAGCAGCACCGGCTCGGGCCCGGCGACCTCGTCCAGCAGGCCGGCCAGCACGTCGAGGACGTCGTCGGCGCTGCGCACGGCCGGCGGCGCCGGCGACTCCCCCGAGCCCGGCAGGTCGGGGTAGATCCGCCGCAGGCCGCCGTGGGCCGCGAGCGCCGGGTCGAACGCCGCCAGCGGCTCCCGGTGGTCGACGCCCGCGCCGTGCAGCACGACCACCGGCCGGCCGGTGCCGTGCTCGACGCGGTGGACGCGGGGCTGCACGGCACGACGGTAGCGACCGCGCCTCGCAGCGGACCCGACCGTCACGCAAGGGCTCTTTCGCAACCACTCTTGCGCAAGCGGTGTTGCGCGCCCTACCGTCGTGCCATGAGCACCGAGCCGGACGCCGCCGAGGTCACCGCCCGCCCCGCGGGGATCCGCACCAGCGACCCGAGCCGGGTCCGCGCGCTCGCGCACCCGGTGCGGATGGACCTGCTGTCCTACCTGGACGACGTCGGCGAGGCGACGGCCACGGAGTGCGCCGCGCACCTGCGGCAGACGGTCGCCAACTGCTCGTTCCACCTCCGGACCCTGGCCAAGGCCGGGTTCATCGAGCCCGCCGAGCCGCGCGGCCGCGAGCGCCCCTGGCGCCCCGCCGCCCGGGACCGCACGTTCGCCGCCGACCCGCTGGACCCGTCGTCCCGTCGGGCGGTCCTCGAGCTCGGCGAGATCTCCGTGCGCCGCGAGGCCGACCGGTTCATCGACCACCTGCGCCGCGCCGACGCCACCGACACCAGCAACCCCGAGCTCGTGCCGCTGACCCAGCTGCTGAGCTCGGCCTTCTGGGCGACCCCGGAGGAGACGGCCGCCCTGGTCGCCGAGCTGATGACGATCACCGACCGGTTCGAGGGGCGCTCCACCGACCCGGCCCGCCGCCCCGCCGGCGCCCGCCTGATGCGGATGTTCTCCGCGATCAACCCCGACCCCGACCACGAGCCCACCCCCGCCGCCCCGGCGCCGCAGCAGGAGGACTGAGCGATGACCACGGTGACCTTCGACGTCAGCTACGGCACCCGGCCGGTGCCGCTGCGCCTGCCCTACCTGTCCGTGCGCCGCCGGTCGGCCGCGACGCCGCGTGCGGACCGCCGGGACGCCGCCGCCGCGCGGGCCGCGGCCCTCGCGCTCGCCGAGCGGGAGCGCGCCACCGACCGGGCGCTGGCCGCGCGGGCCGGGCTGGGGGTCTGAGCCTCAGCCGAGCCCGGCGTCGTGCACCAGCCGGGCGATCTGCACCCGGTTGGTGACGCCGAGCTTGGCGAACAGGTGCGCCACGTGGGTCTTCACGGTGGCGAGCCCCAGGTAGAGCCGCTCGGCGATCTCCTGGTTCGACAGGCCCTCGGCGACGGCGATCGCGACGTCCCGCTCCCGCGGGGTCAGCGGCTCCAGCGCCCGCAGCGCGTCCTGCTTCCGGGACTCGTCCTCCGGGCGGGTCACCGACGCGATCAGCTGCGCGGTGACGGTCGGCGACAGGATCGGCTCCCCGGCGGCGACGCGGTGGATGCCCTCGACCAGCTGGGCCGGCGGGGTGTCCTTCAGCAGGAACCCGGCGGCGCCCTCGCGCAGCGCGCGCAGCACCAGCTCGTCGGCGTCGAAGGTGGTCAGCACGATCACCCGCGCGGCCGAGCCCGCGGCGACCAGCGTGCGCAGCGCGGTGAGCCCGTCCACCCGCGGCATCCGGACGTCCATCAGCACGACGTCCGGCCGCAGCCGGGTCACCACGTCCACCGCCTCGGCGCCGTCGGCGCACTCGGCGACGACCTCCAGGCGGGGGTCCCCGCCGAGGATCATCCGCAGGCTGGCCCGGACCAGGGCGTCGTCGTCGACGACCACCAGGCGCACGGGCGCGTCGTCAGGGGTCAGGCCGGCCACGGCAGCCACACTCTCACGGCGAACCGCCCGTCCGGGGCCACCCCGTGCTCCAGCGAGCCGCCCAGCAGCTGCACCCGCTCCGCCACGCCGACCAGCCCGAGCCCCGCGCCGGGGACGCCCGGCACCCCGGCGCCCGCGGCCGCCGCGCCCGCGGGCACGGGCACCGGGTTGCGCGCCTCCAGCAGGAGCCGGTCCCCCGGCGCCCCGGCGAGCCGGACCCGCACCTCCTGGCCGGGCGCGTGCTTGCGGGCGTTGGTCAGCGCCTCCTGCAGGATGCGGAAGGCCGTGCGGGAAGTCGTCTCCGGCAGGTCCGCGAGCGCCGTGCGGTCGCCGCCGGGCAGCCCCGTGACGTCCAGGTGCACCGGGCCGCCGGCCTCCACCGCGTCCGCGAGCAGCGCGGGCAGCTCGGCCAGCGTGGGCTGCGGGGCCTCCCGCTCGGTGGGCACGGTCGGTTCGTCGGTGCGCAGCACGCCCAGCACCTCGCGCAGCTCGCCGAGCGCCCGGTGCGCGCTGTCCCGGATCGTCTCGGCGGAGGCCGTGATCTGCTCGCGGCTGAGGTCGTCGCGGTACGCGAGCGCCCCGGCCTGCATGGCGACCAGCGAGATCCGGTGCGCCAGCACGTCGTGCATCTCCCGGGCGATCCGGGTGCGCTCGGACTGCCGGGCCTCAGCCGCCCGCGACTCCTGCGCCCGCTCGGCCGCCTCGGCCCGCTGCTGCAGCGTCTGCAGCAGCTCGCGCCGGGCGCCGATGTAGAACCCGGTGGCGACCACCAGCCCCAGCCCGAGCATCCCGGCGGCGACCGCGATGAACGTCAGCATCGGGCTGAGCTGCTCGCCCTGGGCGCCGGTCCGGTAGATCCACTCGTAGACGACCCCGGACGCGAGCCAGACCCCGGCGACCGGCAGCACCTCGCGCCAGCGCCGGCGGGTGCTCAGCGACACCGTGGCCAGCACCGCCGGGCCGACCGCGAACCCCGAGACGGCGGTCGCCGCCGACAGCAGGACGGCGGTCAGCACGGGCTTGCGCCGGCGCAGCGGCAGCAGGCAGAGGGCGAGCACGCCGACGACCAGGTCGAGCAGCAGCACCGCGCCGACCCGGCCCTCGTCGCCGGTCGTCGCGGTCGACGACACGTCCGCGACCGTCACGACCCAGAGGGTCAGGCCCACACCGACCGCGACCAGGTACCGCCACGTGCGCGACCACGGGCCGAGGCGCGGCGGCGCGACGACGGGAGGGGCAGCGGGCATGCCGCCGAGCCTAGAGCGGCCGGGCGCGCGGCCGGATCGCCCGGCGGGCTCGGGCGGCTCCGCCCAAAGGTGGACCGGCCCACCGCCCGCCGCCGCGCGGCTCCGGCCCGGCGGCCGACGCGGCGCCGGGCCCGCCGCGGCCAGGCTGGCCGCATGATCGAGATCAGCCACCTGACCAAGCGGTACGGGGCCACGACGGTGCTGGACGACGTGTCGTTCCGGGCGCCGGCGGGCCGCGTGACCGGGTTCCTCGGCCCGAACGGCGCGGGCAAGTCCACGACGATGCGGGTGCTCTGCGGCCTGGCGACGGCGTCGGCCGGCACGGCGACCGTGGGCGGTCACCGGCTGCGCGACCTGCCGAACCCGGGCCGGGTCGTGGGCGTGCTGCTGGACGCGTCCGCGCAGCACGCCGGGCGGTCCGGCCGGGAGGTGCTCACCCTGTCGGCGCGGCTGATGGGGCTGCCCGCCGCCCGGGTGCGGGACTGCCTCGCGCTGGTCGGGCTCACCGACGCCGAGGCCGACGCCCGCACCCGCACCTACTCGCTGGGCATGCGGCAGCGGCTCGGCCTGGCGCACGCGCTGCTCGGGCAGCCGCAGGTGCTGGTCCTGGACGAGCCCGCCAACGGGCTGGACCCCGCCGGCATCCGGTGGATGCGCGACCTGCTCCGGCGGTTCGCCGACGACGGCGGCACCGTGCTGCTGTCCTCGCACCTGCTGCGCGAGGTGGAGGCCGTCGCCGACGACCTGGTGCTGATCGGCCGCGGCCGGGTGCTCGCGCAGGGCAGCACCACCGAGCTGCTGTCCGCGCCGGGCACCGAGGTGCGCAGCGCCGACGACGGCGCGCTGGCCCGGGCGCTGCTCGGCGCGGGCCACGAGGTCCGCCCGCTGGACGGCGGCGGCCTCGGCACCTCCGCCGACGCCGAGGCCGTCGGCCGCGCCGCCCTGGCGCAGCAGGTCGTGCTGCTCGACCTGCGCCCCGCCCGGTCCGCCGGGATCGAGGACCTGTTCTTCACCCTGACCGCCGGGTCCGCCCGCGAGGAGGCCGCCGCATGACCGCGCTCAGCACCACCCCCGCCCCCGGCATCCCGTGGACCCGCCTGGTGCGCGTCGAGCTCCGCAAGCAGCTCGACACCCGCGCCGGCCGGTGGCTGCTCGGGCTGGTCGTCGCCGTCGACATCGCGCTGATGTCCCTGCTGCTGTGGGCCGGCGAGCCGGGCGCGCTCGGCTGGGCCGGGCTCACCGAGGCCGCGAGCGCCGGGCAGCTGCTGCTGCTGCCGCTGATCGGCGTGCTGGCGGCGACGTCCGAGTGGTCGCAGCGGACCGCGCTCACCACGTTCGTGCTGGAGCCCCGGCGGACCCGGGTGCACGGCGCCAAGGCCGCGGCGGCGGGGGTGCTCGCCCTGGTGGTGATGGTGGCGACCGTCGCCGCCGCCGCGCTGGCGAACCTCGTCGGCGGTGCGCTGCGGGACGGCGCCGGCCCGTGGCAGCTGGAGTGGGCGTTCCTCGGCGGCAACCTGCTCGGGCTGCTGCTGCTCGTGCTGCAGGGCCTGGCGTTCGGCCTGGCGCTGCTGTCCACGCCCGCGGCGATCGTCGCCTACCTGGCGCTGCCCACCGCCTGGACGCTGGTCGGCTCGCTCGTCCCCGCGCTGCGGACGCCGGCCGAGTGGCTCGACATGTCCGGGCCGATGACCCAGCTGATGGCCGGCACGACGTCCGGCGGCGACTGGGCGCGGCTGGCGACCTCGACCGCGCTCTGGGTCGGGGTGCCGCTCGCCATCGGGCTGTGGCGGACGGCGCGGCGGGACGTGGCCTGAGGGCCCGCCGCGCGACCGACCGCGCCACGCCGCGGGCCGCGTGACAGGATCGGGCGCATGGAGTCCCCGACCACCGGGATCGCCCCCGGCACCGAGCACCCCGCCGCCGACCGGCTGTGGGTCGAGCGCACCGGCACCCGCACCTACACCGGCCGCAACGCCCGCGGCGCGGAGGTCAGCATCGGTCCCGTCGAGGCCGGCGCCGTCTTCACCCCCGGCGAGCTGCTGAAGATCGCGCTCGCCGGCTGCTCCGGGATGAGCGCCGACCACGCCCTGAGCCACCGGCTCGGCGACGACGTGGCCGTGACCGTCGAGGTCGAGGGCCCGAACCACCCCACCGAGGACCGCTACCCCGCCCTGCACGAGCGGATGGTGGTCGACCTGACCGGACTGGACGCGGCCACCCGCGAGCGGCTGCTGCGCGTGGTGCACCGCGCGGTCGACGAGCACTGCACCGTGGGTCGCACCCTGCAGGCCGGGGCGACCGTCGAGCTCGAGATCACGGAGGACTGATGGCGCTGCGCCGCACCCCCCTCGTCGACGCGGCCCTGGACCGCGCCGTCACCATCCCGTCCGCGTCGATCCACGGCCACGTGGACGCGATCCGCCGCAAGAACCCCGAGGCCACGCCGCAGGAGGTCGTCGAGCTCCTGGAGCGCGAGTACCTGCTGGTCGTCCAGGGCACCGGCGGAGCCGTCGGCGCCGCCGCGGCCGCCCCCGCGGTCGGCACCGGCGTGGCGATGGCGCTGACCATCGGCGACGTCGCGACGTTCTTCGGGGCGTCCGCCGCGTTCTCGCTGGCCGTGGCCAGCGTGCACGGCATCGACGTGCAGGACGGCGAGCGCCGGCGCGCGCTGCTGCTCGCCACGATCCTCGGCGAGTCCGGCGCCAAGGCCATCACCGACGCCGGCGCGCTCACCGGCCTGCGCGGGATCAACGTCGGGCGGGCGCTGCTCACCCGGATGCCCACCGGCACGATCCGCCGGGTCAACGCCCGGCTCACCCGGCAGCTGTTCCGCAAGCAGCTCGCCAAGCAGGGCGGGCTCGCGTTCGGCCGGCTGATGCCGTTCGGCATCGGCGCGGTCATCGGCGTCACCGGCGCGCGCGCCCTCGGCCGCACCGTCGTGGACGGCGCCCGCAAGGCCTTCGGCCCCGCGCCGGCGACGTTCGTGGACCGGCTGGTGGTCGTCGAGACCGGCGCCGAGCCGCGCCTGCTCCCCGAGGGCGCCGACCGCCCGCCCCGCGTCCCCGCCGACTGACCCCCGCGCTGGCCCTCGCGCCGGCCCTCGCCGAGACTGCACCCGATGCTGCGTCGGACGCCCCGGTAGCCGCATCAGCTGCAGTCTCGGCGAGAGTGCACGTCCCGTGTGCGGCGAGGACGCTCCGCAGAGGCGAGAAGTGCAGTCTCGGCGAACGAGCGCGCCCGCGCGCGGGTCACCAGCGGGTGTGGACGTGCTCCCGGATGCGGTCGTCGTAGATCGCGCGCAGGGCGTCGAGCGTCGGCCCGTCGAGCGGCGTGAGGTCCGCGGCGGCGGCGTTGCCGCGGGCCTGCTCGGCGTTCCGCGCGCCGGGGATGACCGTCGAGACGCCGGGCTGGTCCACGATCCACCGCAGGGCGAGCTGCGCCGTCGTCGCCCCGGACGGGGTGAGCGCGGCGACCTCGCGGGCCGCGG
>JAPSIJ010000044.1:7857-11982 GCA_031178805.1 Cellulomonas sp.
GCCTGCTCGGCGTTCCGCGCGCCGGGGATGACCGTCGAGACGCCGGGCTGGTCCACGATCCACCGCAGGGCGAGCTGCGCCGTCGTCGCCCCGGACGGGGTGAGCGCGGCGACCTCGCGGGCCGCGGCCACGCCCACCTCGTACGGCACGCCGGAGAACGTCTCGCCGACGTCGAACGCCTCGCCGTTGCGGTTGAACGCGCGGTGGTCGGTGGGCGCGAACTCCGTGTGCTCGTCGTACTTGCCGGACAGCAGGCCGCTGGCCAGCGGCACGCGGGCGATGATGCCGACCCCCGCCTCGGCGGCGGCGGGCAGCACCCGCTCCAGGGGCTTGCGGCGGAAGGCGTTGAGGATGATCTGGATCGTCGCGACGTGCGGGCGGGCGATCGCGGCGAGCGCCTCGTCCACGGTCTCGACGGACACGCCGTACGCGGCGACCCGGCCCTCGTCGACCAGGGTGTCCAGCGCCTCGTAGGTCGCGTCGCGGTCCAGCACCTCGCTCGGCGGGCAGTGCAGCTGCACCAGGTCGAGGGTGTCGACGCCGAGGTTCGTGCGGGACCGGTCGGTCCACGCCCGGAAGGCGTCCAGCGTGTAGGCGTCCGCGACGTGCGGGTCGGCGCGGCGGCCCATCTTCGTGGCGACGGTGATCCGCGCGGCGTCGGCGGGGCGCTCGCGCAGGAACCGCCCGATCAGCGTCTCGCTCCGCCCGTCCCCGTAGACGTCGGCGGTGTCGAAGAAGGTCACGCCGGCGTCCGCGGCGGCGGCGAGCACGGCCAGGGCGTCGTCCTCGGCGACCTCGCCCCAGTCCGCGCCGAGCTGCCAGCAGCCCAGCCCCACGACCCCGACGTCCCGACCGGTCCTGCCCAGCGTCCTCGTCTGCATGCGGCGAGGCTACCCGCCGGGGACGTCACCCGTCCGCCCTGGGTGCCTGCACCCACCAGGCACCGCCGCCGCGCGCGCACGGTCCCGCGCGCGCGGGACAATGGTCCTGACGCGCCCCGGGCGTCGACGCGGGCGGTCCGCCCCGGCCCGGCACGCTGGACCGACGGGGGGCGCAGTGATCGCACGAGGACGCGACCGGACGTCGTGGGCCCGGGTGTCGCGGGTGCTGCCGCTCGACGCGGACCGCGCCTGGGACCTGGTGGCCGACGCCCGGCACCACACCCGCTGGGTGCCGCTGACCCGCGTGGACCTGCACCGCCCCGGCAGCACCGGACCCGGCTGGCAGCGCTGGCCGGACGGGTCCGCCCCGCAGGTCGGGGACGAGATCCTCGCGGTGAGCGGGCCGTTCGCCCGGCAGGGCGCCCCGGGTCTGGTCGACCGGATGCGGATCGAGCGGTTCGAGCAGCCGCTCGGCGCCGTCCCCGGCGTCGCGGTGTTCGTGAAGCTCGGGCCCGTGCTGCTCGGCACCGCGCGGATCGAGGTGGAGGCCGCCGGCGCCGGGACCGCCCGGGTGTCGTGGTCGGAGCAGGTGCACCTGCGCGGGCTGCCGCCGCGCGCGACCCGGTGGCTCGGCGCGCTGCTGCTGGACGTGATGCTGCGCCTGGTGATGACCCGGGCGAACCGCGAGGCGCGCCGGCTCGCCACGCAACAATCCGCCGTCTGACCGGACATCTGCGCAACAGATCGCCGGTGTGCCCGCAACGTCGCGGTGTGATGTGCGCGCCCGGAGCCTCGTACGCTCTACGGGACGTGCCCCGACGAGGTGGCCCGACGTCCGTCAGCAGCCCCACCGGACCCTCAGGAGCACCATGCCCGCGACCCCGCAGAGCACCCGCCGGCACTACCTCATGTGCGAGCCGACCCACTACACGGTCTCCTACGAGATCAACCCGTGGATGGACTCGACCCGGTACACGGACGCGGACCTCGCGGTGCAGCAGTGGCGCACGCTCAAGGAGACCTTCGAGCGGCTCGGGCACACCGTCGAGCTGATCGACCCGGTCCCCGGCCTGCCCGACATGGTCTACGCGGCCAACGGCGCGACGATCGTCGACGGGCTCGTCTACTCCGCGAAGTTCCGGTACCCGGAGCGCCAGCCCGAGGGCCCCGCGTACGAGAAGTGGTTCGCAGACCACGGCTACGTGACCCACACGGCCGAGGAGGTCAACGAGGGCGAGGGCGACATCCTCGGCGTCGGCGACGTGCTGCTGGCCGGCACCGGCTTCCGCACGGACCGCTCCGCGCACGACGAGCTCGCCCGGGTCACCGGCCGCGAGGTCGTCAGCCTGGAGCTGGTGGACCCGCACTACTACCACCTGGACACCGCGCTGGCGGTGCTGGACAGCACCCCGGGCCGCGAGCAGGTCGCCTACTTCCCGCCGGCGTTCTCCGACGCCTCCCGCGCGGAGCTCGAGCGCCGCTACCCCGACGCGGTCATCGCCTCCGAGGCCGACGCCGCGTGCCTCGGCCTGAACGCGGTGAGCGACGGCCTGAACGTCGTCGTCGCACCCGGCGCCGTCGACCTCGCCGCCCAGCTCACCGCGCGCGGCTTCCGGCCGCACCCGGTGGACACCAGCGAGCTGCTCAAGGGTGGCGGCGGCGCGAAGTGCTGCACCCTGGAGATCCGCCCCACGTCCTGAGCCATCCCCCCAGCGCTCCAGCACCGGGGCGCGTGCCCGCCGAGGTGACGCACATGACCGCCACGATCCCCGCCGCCGACGCCCAGGCCGCCCACGAGGGGCCGCTCGCGCACAACTACCACCCGCTGCCGGTCACGCTGACCAGCGGCGAGGGCGCGTGGGTGCGGGACGTGGACGGGCGCACGTACCTCGACCTGCTGGCGGGGTACTCGGCGCTGAACTTCGGGCACCGGCACCCCGGGCTGCTGGCGGCCGCGCACGCGCAGCTCGACCGGCTGACGCTGAGCTCGCGGGCGTTCGACCACGACCTGCTGCACCCGTTCGCGGCGGCGCTGGCCGACCTCGCGCGGCCGGTGGTCGCCGGCGCCGAGCACGGGCGGACGCCGATGGTGCTGCCGATGAACACCGGCGCCGAGGCCGTCGAGACCGCGATCAAGACCGCCCGGAAGTGGGGCTACGACGTCCGCGGCGTGGCCCCCGAGCGGGCGACGATCGTGGTGGCCGCCGGCAACTTCCACGGCCGGACCACGACGATCGTGTCGTTCTCGACCGACCCCGAGGCGCGCGAGGGCTTCGGCCCGCACACGCCCGGCTTCCGGATCGTGCCGTTCGGCGACGCCGAGGCGCTGCGGGCGGCGGTCGACGAGACCACGGTCGCCGTGCTGCTCGAGCCGATCCAGGGCGAGCAGGGCGTCGTCGTGCCGCCGGAGGGCTACTGGCCGGCGGTCCGGCAGATCTGCACCGACGCCGACGCGCTGCTGATCGCCGACGAGATCCAGTCCGGGCTCGGCCGCACCGGCACCACGTTCGCCCTGGAGCTGTGGGGCGTCCGCGCCGACCTGATCACGCTCGGCAAGGCGCTCGGCGGCGGCGTGCTGCCGGTGTCGGCCGTCGTCGGCCGGCCGGACGTGCTGGGCGTGCTGACCCCCGGCACCCACGGGTCGACGTTCGGCGGCAACCCGCTGGCCTGCGCCGTGGGCCTCGCCGTGGTGGAGGAGCTGCGCACCGGCGCCCACCAGGAGCGCGCCCGCAACCTCGGGGCCCACCTGCACGCCCGCCTCGCGACGCTGGTCGACACCGGCCTGCTCGTCGAGTCCCGCGGCGTCGGGCTGTGGGCCGGGCTGGACGTCGACCCCGCGCGGATGACCGGCCGGGAGCTGTGCGAGCGGCTGCTCGGGCTCGGCGTGCTGGCCAAGGACACGCACGGCTCCACTATCCGGCTGGCCCCGCCGCTGGTGATCGACGCCGCCGACCTCGACCTGGCCGTGGACCGGCTCACCCAGGCCCTGCGCTGACCCCTCGCGCCGGGGCCACCGGGGGCACGGGCCTCGCGGCCCGCGCGGAGGTCAGGAGAACCGCATCGCCGTGTACAGGCGGCCGTCCACCGTCACGGCGCCGATCGACACGGTGGACTTCCCGGCCTTGAGGATCCACGCCCGGTGCCCCGGCGAGTTCAGGTAGGCCTGGATCATCTCGTGGTCGCTGGCCGGCTGGACCCACCCGACGATGTGGTCGCTGCCGGAGTGCCAGATCGTGCCCGCGGC
>JAPSIJ010000416.1 GCA_031178805.1 Cellulomonas sp.
AGCAGCCGGGCCACGATCGCGGCGACCTCGGCCACCGCGCGCTCCACGGGCCCCTCGGTGGCGGCGCTGGTCGCCTGCACCCCGCTGACCTTGCGCACGAACTGCCGCGCGGCGGCCTCGATCTCGTCCTCGGTCGCGGCGGGCTCCAGCCCGCGCAGCGTCGTGATGTTCCGGCACATCAGCCCTGCTCCCCTCCTGCGGCGACGATCTGCTGCACGGCCCAGCGGTTGCCGTCGGGGTCGGCGAAGAACAGGAACCGTCCCCACGGGAAGTCCTGCACGTCGCCCACCTCCAGCCCGCGGCCGGTGAGCTCGGCCCGCGCCGCGTCGATGTCGTCGACGACCAGCTGCAGGCCCTCGACCGAGCCGGGCGGCATCGTGGTCAGCCCGGTCCCGATCGCGATGGACGCCCCCGAGCCGGGCGGCGTCAGCTGCACGAACCGGATGCCCCCGCCGACCTCGTGGTCGTGGTCGAGCACGAACCCGGCGCGCTGCGTGTAGAAGTCCCTGGCACGGTCCACGTCCGAGACCGGCACCTGCACGAGCTCCAGTCGGAAGTCCATGCTCCCGGACGGTACGCCGGGCCCCCGACACGCGGAAGGGCCCGGGACGCGTCCTGCGTCCCGGGCCCCGCGCCGTGCGGCGTCGTCAGCCGGTCACTCGACCGAGCCCTCCACCGCCTCGACCCAGACGTTCTTGTTGTCGGCGCCGTACCGGTACACGCCGATGAACGCGGACGACGGGTCGTTGTCCTCGTTGAACGGGCCGACGCCGGCCTGCCCGACGTACCGGATGTCCTCGCCGGCGTCGATCAGCTCGACGCAGTCCGCGAACGTGGTGCACTCCTCGCCGCCGTCGGCGCCGGAGACCGCGGCCATGTTGGCCTGGATCGTCGGGCCGTCGGTCGCCCCGCCCTTGACCGCCGCGAGGGCCGCCAGGATGGTCGCGTCGTAGGACTCGGGTCCGTAGGCGAAGTCCTGCAGGTCCGGGTTGACCTCCTTGAGCCGCGCCTGGAACTCGTCGCTCGGGAACGCGCCGGGGATGGTGCCCTGCGCGCCCTCGAGGGTGCCCGGCTGGAAGTCCGCCGAGTAGTCCGCCGTGTTGCCGTCGACCATGTAGATCGTCGCGGGGTCGACGCCGGCGGCGACGAGCTCGGGGATGATCTGCTTGGTCTGCTCGAACGCGAGCACCACCACCGCGTCGGGGTTCGTCGCCATCAGCGCGGTGACGTCGGTCGCGAAGCTGGACGCGGCCGGGTCGAACTCCTCGCCCTCGTTGCCGTAGACGACGGTGGCGCCGGCGTCCTCGACCGTGGACTTCACGACGTCGCGCAGCGAGGTGCCGTAGTCGTCGTTGAACACCAGGATGCCGATGTTGGCGTGGCCGTCGCCGGTGATCAGGTTGCCGAGCGCCGAGCCCTGGACGGTGTCCGGCGGGGCGGTGCGGAAGTAGAAGTCCGAGTACCCGGACAGCGACGTGGCGGTGTTCGCCGGCGAGATCTGCACGACCTCCGAGCCCGTGACGTCGTCGATGACGTTCAGGGTGACGGAGGACGACGCGGCGCCGATGATGACCTGGACGTCCTTGGACATCAGGTCGGTGACCGACTGGGTGGCGACCTCGGCGTGGTCGGCGTCGGAGGAGTCGGCGTGCTCGACCTGGACGTCCTCGCCCAGGACGCCGCCGGCCTCGTTGATCTCCTGCACCGCGAGGTCGACGCCGGCGATCTCGGGCGGGCCGAGGTAGGCCAGGGTGCCCGTCTGCGGGAGCAGCGTGCCGACGATGAGCGGGCCGGACTCCCCGCCGCCGCCGGACGTCTCGCCGCTGCCCGAGCCGTCGTCGCTGCCGCACGCGGTCAGGACGAGGGCGACGGCGCCCGCGAGGGCCGCCGCCTGGACGGCATGTGTCGTACGAGTCATGCGTGGTACCCCTGTCGATGAGTACGACCGTCCGGGAACCCCGGCCGGTTGCCGCGGTCGTACGCGACCGCGGCGATTGGCCGGAACCGTATGCGCCCTCTGTGTCCAACATGTGTCGAACGCGTCTCAAATCACAGTTGTTGCCGATTTGTGACTTTGGCGCACGACGAGGCCCGGCCCACCCCCGCGGGGTGGACCGGGCCTCGTGGTGCTGCGGGCGGACGCGCTCGCGTCAGGCGGCGCCGCCGACCTGGTCGATCACGGCGTCCGCGACCTCGCGCATGGTGAGGCGGCGGTCCATCGACGTCTTCTGGATCCACCGGAACGACTCGGGCTCCGTCAGGCCCATCTTGGTCATCAGCAGGCCCTTGGCGCGGTCGACCCGCTTGCGGGTCTCGAACCGCTCGGCGAGGTCGGCGACCTCGGACTCCAGCGCGGCGATCTGCGCGTAGCGGGAGATCGCGATCTCCACCGCCGGCAGCAGGTCCGAGGGGCTGAACGGCTTGACGACGTACGCCATCGCGCCGGCGTCGCGGGCGCGCTCGACCAGCTCGGTCTGCGAGAACGCGGTGAGCAGCACGACCGGGGCCAGGTGCGCCTTGGCGATGCGCTCGGCGGCGGAGATGCCGTCCAGGACGGGCATCTTCACGTCCATCACGACGACGTCCGGCTTGAGCTCGGTGGCGAGGGCCACCGCCTGCTCGCCGTCGCCGGCCTCGCCGACCACGTCGAAGCCCGCCTCGCGGAGCGTCTCGACGACGTCCATCCGGATCAGGGCCTCGTCCTCGGCGACCACGGCGCGGCGCGCCGGCTTCGCGGCGACCTCCGGGGTCTCCTCGGCCGCGCGGGCCTGCGGGATCTCGAGGTCGAGCGTGTCGCCGGCCTGCGGCTCGCTGCTCGACGGCGTGCTCGGCGTCGCGTCCTGGGTGCTCACGAGGACAGATTCTAGGACCACGCGGG
>JAPSIJ010000045.1 GCA_031178805.1 Cellulomonas sp.
ACGGCAGCGAGTCGCTCTACCACTTCTGGACCCTCGCGGCCGAGGAGCAGTTCTACCTGGTGTGGCCGCTGGTCCTGGCCTGGGCGTGGCGCCGCGGCCTGCTCCGGGCCGCGGCCGGGGTGTGCGTCGCCGCGACCCTCGCGGCGTGCCTCGTGACCCTGCTGCTGGTCGCCCCCGACCCGGCGCGGGTCTACGCGCTGCCGACCTCATGGGGCGCCGCGCTGCTGATCGGCTGCGTGGGGTACCTCGGCCGGGCCGCGCTGGTCGCGCACCTGCCGGCGAGGCCGCTGCCGCGCCGCGCGGTGCAGGTCGCGCTCGTCGCGGTGCTGCTCGGCGGGACCCTGCTCAGCGGCCTGGCGACGCACACCTCCTGGTACCTGCTCGGCGTGCCGGCCGTGGCGGTGGCCACCGTCGTGCTGATCAGCTACGCCTCCCGGTGGCGCGCCCTGCCGACCCGGTGGCTGCGGCCCGCGGTGGCGCTGGGCACCGTGTCGTACGCGGCGTACCTGTGGAACGGCGCGATCGTGCGCTGGCTCGGGCACCCGGACGACCTCGCCGGCGCCGCGGCGGGCGTCGCGCTCACCCTGCTGGCCGCGACGGCGAGCTGGTGGCTGGTCGAGCGCCCGGTCGCGCGGCTGCGGGCCCGCCGGGCGCTGCGGGCCGGCTGAGACCGGCCGGCGGCTCAGGCGCCGAGGCGCGCCGTGGCCTCGGCGTGCACCTTGCGCTCGAGGACGAAGGACATCACCGGCACCACGCCGGCGAGCGCCATCGTCACCAGCCGGCCGAGCGACCAGCGCATCGCGGACCACAGCTGCACGACCGTGACGAGGTACACCACGTAGATCCAGCCGTGCACGATCGCGATCCAGGTCCCCAGCACCGGGCGCGGGTCGCCGGCCGCGTCCAGCCCGTTGGCGTGCACCACGTACTTCAGCACCATCTCCAGGCACAGCACCAGCAGCATGGTGCCGGTGACGAACGCCATCACCCGGTAGCGGCCCAGCCGGCCCCGGGCGCCCTCCAGGGCGGGGGGCCCGGCGGGGCGCGGGGCGGTGGGCTGCTGCTGCTGGGACTCGGTCACGAGGGTCCTTCCGGCGGGGGCGCGGCGGCGTCGGGTCGGGGTCGGGTCGATTCTCGCCCACCCGGCGCGCGGCACCGGCACCGGCGGCGGCCAAAACCCTTCGCCGTGTCCCAGGTCACCCGTAGCGTGGACCGACGTGCGACCCCTCCCCCTGCCCGATCCCGGGCGTCCCCCGCTCACCGGCCCCTCGCGGCTGCTGCTCTGGCAGGCGCGCCGGCAGCTCGGCGTGCTCGCCGGGGCGACCGCCGTGGCGGTGGCGGGCAACGTCGCCGCCGCGCTGATCCCCTGGCAGCTCGGGCGGATCGTGGACGGCGGCCTGGACGACGGGCTCGGCCGCGGCCTGTGGCTGGGCTGCCTCGGGCTCGCGGCGCTCGGCCTCGTGCAGGTCGTCGCGAACGTGTGGGGCCACCGGCTCGAGGTGGAGAACTGGCTGCGGGCCGCCTTCGCGTCCTCGCAGCAGGTCGGCCACCACGTCACCCGGACCGGCGACGCCATCACCGACGCCCTGCCCACGGGCGAGGTGGTCGCGACGGTCGCGTCCGACGCCCTGCGGATGGGCGAGGTCTACGCCATCGTGCCGCGCCTGGTCGGCGGGATCGCGGCGTACCTGACCCTCGGCGTCGTGCTGCTGCGGACCTCCGTGCCGCTGGGCCTGCTGGTGCTGCTGGGGCTGCCGGTGGTCGTGGCGGTGCTGTCGTTCCTCGTGCGCCCGCTGCAGCGGCGGCAGTCCGCCCAGCGCGAGGCGACCGGCCGGCTGACCACCCTCGGCGCGGACACCGTGTCGGGGCTGCGGATCCTGCGGGGCATCGGCGGCGAGGACGTGTTCACCGGCCGGTACCGCGCGCAGTCCCAGCGGGTCCGCGCGGCGGGCGTCCGGGTGTCGCAGACCCAGTCGCTGCTCGACGCGTTCCAGACCCTGCTGCCCGGGCTGTTCCTCGCCGTGGTCGTCTGGGCCGGGGCCCGGCTGGCGATCAGCGGCGACATCACCCCCGGCCAGCTGGTGTCGTTCTACGGCTTCGCCGCCTTCCTCACCCAGCCGCTGTGGACCGCGAGCGAGGCGATCCGCGTCATCACCCGCGCCGTGGTGGGCACCCGGAAGATCATCCGGGTGCTGTCCGTGCCGGAGGCCGGCTCGGACGACCCGGCCGCGCCCGCCACGGCCCCGGCGGCCGGCGAGCCGCTGGTGGACGAGGCCAGCGGCGTCGTCGTCGCCCCGGGCCGGCTCACCGCGCTGGTGAGCGCCGACCCGGACGAGACCGCCCGGATCGCGCTGCGCCTCGGCCGGCTGGGCCCGCCGCGCCGGCCGGGCGCGGACGACGCCGAGGGCGCCGCGGAGGACGCGCCGCTGTCCGGCGTGCGCTGGGGCCGGACCATGCTGCACGAGCTCGCGCTGCGCGAGGTGCGGGACCGGGTGGTCGTCGCCGAGTCCACGCCGCACCTGTTCACCGGCCGGCTCGCGCACGAGCTGGACGTCCGGGGCGGGGCGAGCACCGAGGCGCTGGAGGCCGCGCTGGAGGTCGCCGACGCGGGCGACGTGCTCGACTCCGTGCCCGGCGGGCTGGACGGCGAGGTGGAGGAGAAGGGCCGCTCGCTGTCCGGCGGGCAGCGGCAGCGCGTCGCCCTGGCCCGCGCGCTGCTCACCGGCGCGGAGGTGCTGGTGCTCGTCGAGCCGACCAGCGCCGTCGACGCGCACACCGAGGCGCGCATCGCCCGCCGGCTCGCCGACGCCCGCCGCGGCGCGACCACGGTCGTGGTCACCGCCAGCCCGCTGGTGCTCGACGTCGTCGACGAGGTGGCCCTCGTCGTGGACGGCCGCGTGCTCGCGACCGGGCGGCACCGCGACCTGGTGCGCGCCACCGACGCGGTCGGCGCGGCGTACCGGTCGGTCGTCTCCCGCGCCGAGGCCGACGACGCGGCCGCCCCCGACGCGCCCGGCTTGCCCGACGCCCCCGACCTGCCGGACCCCCAGGAGGACCCCCGTGAAGCTGCCCGTCGCTGACGGCCCCGCCCTGCGGCGGCACACCGCGGCGCTGCTCCGGCGGCACCGCCGCGGCCTCGCCGGGGTGGTCGCCCTGCACGTGCTCGCCGCGAGCGCCGGCCTGGCCGGCCCGTGGCTGCTCGGCCGCCTGGTCGACGGCGTCGTGGCCGGCACCACCACCGCCGCGGTGGACCGCACCGTGCTGGTGCTGGTGGTCGCCGTGCTGGCCCAGACCGTGCTGATCCGGTACGCCCAGCGCAACGCGATGGTGCTGGGCGAGACGATCTTCGCGGACCTGCGCGAGGAGTTCGTCGACACCGTCACGCGGCTGCCGCTGTCGACCGTGGAGCGCGCGGGCACCGGCGACCTGGTGGCGCGCACCACCACGGACATCGACCGGGTGCAGTACACCGTGCGGTTCGGCGTGCCGCGGATCCTGGTCACGGTGGCCACCATCCTTCTCACGGCGGTCGCGGCGGTGCTGACCAGCCCGCTGGTGTCGCTCGGGCTGCTCGCCGTGCTGCCGCTGCTGCTGCCGGTCACCCGGTGGTACCTGCGCCGCGCGGCGCCGGCGTACCTGCGCGAGTCCGCCGCCTACGCGACGCTGAACGGCACCATCACCGAGTCCGTCGAGGGCGCGCGCACCGTCGACGCCCTCGGCCTCGGTGCTCGCCGCCGCGCGCGGGTGGACGCCGACCTGCGCGAGGCGTTCGCCGCGGAGAAGCACACCCTGAACCTGCGCTCCGTGCTGTTCCCCGGCGTGGACACCGCGTTCCTGCTCCCGGTGCTCGCCGTGCTGGTGTGGGGCGCGTACCTGGTCTCCACCGGCAGCGCGACCGTCGGCGCGGTCACGACGCTGGCGATCTACGCCACCCAGATCAACCAGCCGATCGGCGAGCTGATCTTCTGGCTGGACGAGATCCAGGTCGGCGCCACCTCGCTCGCCCGGATCATCGGCGTCGCGGACGTGGCCCCGGACCGCACCGCCCGGGACGCCCGGCCGGCCGGCACCGAGGTCGAGGCCACCGGGGTCCGGTACGCCTACCGGCCCGGCCACGACGTGCTGCACGGCATCGACCTCGGCCTGCGGGCCGGCGAGCGGCTGGCCGTCGTCGGGCCGTCCGGCGCCGGCAAGTCGACGCTCGGCCGGATGCTCGCCGGCATCCACCCGCCCACCGGCGGCGCGGTGACCGTCGGCGGCGTGCCCCTGGTGGACCTGCCGCTGGAGGAGCTGCGCGGGCACGTCGCGCTGGTCACCCAGGAGCACCACGTGTTCGTCGGCCCGCTCGCGGACAACCTGCTGCTCGCGGCCCCAGACGCGGACGACGCCGAGCTGGAGCGCGCGCTGCGGGCCGTGGACGCCTGGGACTGGGTCGCCGCGCTGCCCGAGGGCCTCGCCACCGAGGTCGGCTCCGGCGGGGTCGCGCTCACGCCCGCGCAGGCGCAGCAGGTGGCGCTCGCCCGGCTCGTGCTGCTCGACCCGCACACCCTCGTGCTGGACGAGGCGACGTCCCTGCTCGACCCCAGGGCGGCGCGGCACCTGGAGCGCTCGCTGTCCGCGGTGCTGGCCGGCCGCACGGTCGTCGCGATCGCGCACCGCCTGCACACCGCGCACGACGCGGACCGGGTGGCCGTGGTCGACGCGGGGCGGATCAGCGAGATCGGGCCGCACGACGAGCTCGTCGCCGCCGGCGGGGACTACGCCGCGCTCTGGCGGTCCTGGCAGCGGGAGTGAGTCAGGGGGCGGCCGGCCGCTCCGGGGCGCCGGGCTGCTCCGGGGCGTCCGGCTGCTCCGGGTCGAACGCGCCGGACTCGCGGAGCACCTCGTCCTTGAGCAGCCGCACCCACAGGAACACCGCGAAGCCGCCGAACACGAACCACTGGGCCGCGTAGCCGAGGTTCTGGATGTTCAGGCCCGTGCCGGACCGGGTGGGCGGGGGCAGCAGCGCGATGCCGTCGTCCTGCGTGGGCTCGGCGCCGGTCAGCACCGCGTACCCCGTCCAGATGGGCCCGCCCCACACGCCCAGCAGCTCCGCGGACGAGATGCTGTCCGTCGTCCCCGGGTCCAGCGCCCCGTGCAGCTCGCCCGAGTCCTCCGAGCCCTGCAGGTAGCCGGTCAGCGTCACCGGCCCCTCCGGCACGGCGAGCAGGGGGTCGCCGGGGTCGTCGCCGGCCACCCAGCCGCGGACCACGGGCAGCACCGCGCCGTCGGCGTCGGGGTCGTCCGAGGTGACCCGCAGCGGGGTCAGCACCAGGGAGCCGGTCCGGCCGTCGAGCGCCCGGTCCACGACCAGCAGCTGGCCACCGGCCTCGTACTCCCCCGTCGCCTCGACCCGGCGGCCGACCAGCGCCCCGTCGAACGTCGACTGCGGCGCCAGCACGTCCTCGATCGGCACCGGCTCCTGCGCCTCGATCTCCGCCAGCCGCTGCGCCTGCGCCGCGGCCCCGCGCACCTCGGCGCGCTCGAGCTGCCACGCGCCCAGCCGGCCGCACACCGCCGCGGCGGCGAGGAACAGCACCAGCAGGCCGATCATCCGCGGCGTCCGGGCGACCTGCCACAGCGTCACGCGCGGGCGCGCCGGCGTCTCGGGGCCGGCGGGCGGGGTCTCGGGCACCGCAGCACGGTACCCGGCCGACCTGGGCGGACCGCGTCCGCCCAGGTCGGCCGCGGGGTCCGGCGGTCCGGGGCAGGTGCAGGGGCTCACCTGATGGGGTTGTATGGGGAGCGGCCGCCGAGGCGACCGCGGGGCGGGTAGGTCGGACGTCCCGGATCGCGGCGCCACGCGCCGCAAGGCTAGGTGGTGCCCGGCGGGGTAGTGCCCGACCGGGCCCACGGCACATCCGTGGTTCCGCGAGACGGGGAGAGAGCATGACTACGACGACGTCGCCGGTCGAGACCACCACCTGGAGGGCCGGATCCGGCCAGCCGGTCTCGGACGAGACGCTCCGCCGGATCGACGCGTGGTGGCGCACCGCCAACTACCTGTCGGTCGGGCAGATCTACCTGCTGGACAACCCGCTGCTGCGCGAGCCGCTGACGCGGGACCACGTGAAGCCGCGCCTGCTGGGCCACTGGGGCACCACGCCCGGCCTCAACTTCCTCTACGCGCACCTCAACCGCGTGATCGCGGAGCGCGAGCAGTCGACGCTCTACCTCACCGGCCCGGGCCACGGCGGCCCCGGCCTCGTCGCCTCGGCCTACCTGGACGGCACGTACTCGGAGGTCTACTCCGACATCACGCCCGACACCGAGGGCGTCAAGCGGCTGTTCCGGCAGTTCTCGTTCCCGGGCGGCATCCCGAGCCACGTCGCGCCGGAGACGCCGGGGTCGATCCACGAGGGCGGCGAGCTGGGCTACGCCCTGTCCCACGCCTACGGCGCGGCGTTCGACAACCCCGACCTGCTGGTGGCGGCCGTGGTCGGCGACGGCGAGGCCGAGACCGGCCCGCTGGCCACGTCCTGGCACTCGAACAAGTTCATCGACCCCCGGCACGACGGCGTCGTGCTGCCGATCCTGCACCTCAACGGGTACAAGATCGCCAACCCGACCGTGCTGGCCCGCATCCCCGAGGACGAGCTGCTCGACCTGATGCGCGGGTACGGGCACAAGCCGCACCTGTTCGTCGGCGGGTTCGACGGCGAGGACCACGCGGCCGTGCACGCCCGGTTCGCCGCGCTGCTCGACGAGGTCCTCGACGAGATCGCCGAGATCAAGGCGCGCGCCGCCGCCGGCGACGACACCCGGCCGTCCTGGCCGATGATCATCTTCAAGACGCCGAAGGGCTGGACCTGCCCGCCCGTCATCGACGGCAAGCAGGTCGAGGCGTCCTGGCGCTCGCACCAGGTGCCGCTGGCCAGCGCCCGCGACACCGACGAGCACCTGCAGGTGCTCGAGGGCTGGCTGCAGTCCTACCGGCCGCAGGAGCTGTTCGACGAGGACGGGTCCATCAAGGAGGACATCCGGGCGCTCACCCCGCCCGGGACCCTGCGGATGAGCGACAACCCGCACGCCAACGGCGGGCTGCTGCTCAAGGACCTGCGGCTGCCGGACTTCCGCGACTTCGCGGTCGAGGTGCCCGTGCCCGGCGGCTCGATCTCCGAGGCCACCCGCGTGCTCGGCCAGTACCTCACCGAGGTGATCCGCCGGAACCCGGACAACTTCCGGATCTTCGGCCCGGACGAGACCGCGTCCAACCGGCTGCAGGCCGTCTTCGACGTCACCGACAAGGTGTGGAACGCCGAGTACCTGCCCACCGACGTCGACGACCACCTCGCCCGGATGGGCCGCGTCGTCGAGATGCTGTCCGAGCACCAGTGCCAGGGCTGGCTCGAGGGCTACCTGCTGACGGGCCGCCACGGCCTGATCACCAGCTACGAGGCCTTCATCCACATCGTCGACTCGATGTTCAACCAGCACGCCAAGTGGCTCAAGGTCACCAACCACATCCCGTGGCGCCGGCCGATCGCCTCGCTGAACTACCTGCTGTCCAGCCACGTGTGGCGGCAGGACCACAACGGCTTCAGCCACCAGGACCCCGGCTTCATCGACCACGTGGTCAACAAGAAGGCCGAGATCGTCCGGGTGTACCTGCCGCCGGACGCGAACACGCTGCTGTCGACCTACGACCACTGCCTGCGCAGCCGGCAGTACGTGAACGTCGTGGTGTCCGGCAAGCAGCCCGCGCCGAACTTCCTCACCATGGACGAGGCCGTCGCGCACTGCACCCGCGGCCTGGGCATCTGGGAGTGGGCCGGCACCGAGGTCGAGGGCGAGGACCCGGACGTCGTCCTGGGCTGCGCCGGCGACGTCCCGACGCTCGAGGTGCTGGCCGCGGCCGACATCCTCAAGCGGGAGCTGCCGGACCTGAAGGTGCGCGTCGTCAACGTCGTGGACCTGATGCGGCTGCAGGACGAGCGGGAGCACCCGCACGGCCTGTCCGACCGGGACTTCAACACGCTGTTCACGACCGACAAGCCGATCGTGTTCGCGTACCACGGCTACCCGTGGCTCATCCACCGCCTGACGTACCGCCGCAAGGGGCACAAGAACCTGCACGTGCGGGGGTACAAGGAGGAGGGCACGACCACCACGCCGTTCGACATGGTCATGCTCAACGACCTGGACCGGTACCACCTGGTGATCGACGTCATCGACCAGACGCCGTCGCTCGGCTCGAAGTACGCCGGGCTCCGGCAGCGGATGGTCGACGCGCGGCTGAAGGCGCACGACTACACCCGCAAGCACGGGGAGGACATCCCCGAGGTGCGCGACTGGGTGTGGCCCGACGCCGGCGAGACCGGCACCGAGGTCGGGGGCCCGCAGCAGAACGCCACCGCCGCGACCGGCGGTGACAACGAGTAGTCCCTCCGCGGCCGGTGGCCCGCACCCCCCGGGTGCGGGCCACCGGTCTTCTGGGACCTCGGTCCCGGTGCGGGGCGCTCGCCCCGCCTGCCGGCACGTCGGGTGGCCACCGTCACCGCAGGGGGTCGTGCGCCCGGTGGCCCGCGTCCGGCAGAATTCATCCCACCACTGACACGGCGACCCCGGTCATCCCGAGAAGGAAGAAGCCCACCCGTGGCCCGCAGCATCTACGTCACGTCCCCCGAGGGGGACACCGGCAAGTCGACCGTCGCGCTCGGTCTGGTCGACCTGCTGACCCGCACCGTCCAGAAGGTCGGCGTGTTCCGGCCCATCGCCCGGTCCACCGAGACCCCCGACTACGTGCTGGAGCTGCTGCTCTCCCACGACGGCGTCGACCTGTCCTACGAGGACTGCATCGGCACCACCTACGAGGCCGTGCACGCCGACAACGAGGCCGCGCTCGCCACCATCGTGCAGCGGTACCACGCGATGGCCCGGCAGTGCGACGTCGTCGTCATCGTCGGCACCGACTACACCGACGTCGCCGGCCCCGCCGAGCTCGGGTTCAACGCCCGCATCGCCGCCAACCTCGGCGCGCCCGTGCTGCTCTGCGTCAAGGGCCAGGGCCGCACCCCCGAGGAGGTCCGCCAGGTCGCCGAGGTCGCGGCCGCCGAGCTCGAGGCCGGGCACGCGCAGGTCGTCGCCATCGTCGCGAACCGCTGCGACCCCGCCGCCCTCGACGCCGTGCGCGCGGAGCTGTCCACCCGCGCCACCGCCTGGGCCCTGCCCGAGGAGCCGTTCCTGGTCGCGCCGACCGTGCGCCAGCTCATGGAGTCCGTCGACGGCACCCTCGTCGGCGGCGACCAGCAGCTGCTGTCCCGCGAGGCCACCGAGGTGCTCGTCGGCGCCATGTCGATCGAGCACCTGCTGGAACGGCTGTCCGACGGCGTCGTCGTCATCGTCCCGGGCGACCGGTCCGACATCCTGCTGGGCCTGCTCATGGCGCACGCCGCCGACGGCTTCCCGTCGCTGTCCGGCATCATCCTCAACGGCGGCTTCACGCCCCCGGAGATCGTCGGCCGCCTCGTCGACGGCCTGCACAGCCGGCTCCCCGTGATCCGCACCGACCTCGGCACCTTCCGGTCCGCCAGCGCCGCCGCCGGCACCCGCGGCCGCCTGTCCGCCGACTCCCAGCGCAAGGTCGACACCGCCCTCGCCCTGTTCGAGAAGCACACCGACGCCGAGGAGGCGCTCGCCGCCCTCGAGGTGCCGGCCCCCGAGGTCGTCACCCCGCTGATGTTCGAGTACGAGCTGCTCGACCGGGCCCGCGGCGACCGCAAGCACGTCGTCCTGCCCGAGGGCAGCGACGACCGCATCCTGCGCGCCGCCTCGACCCTGCTGCAGCGCGAGGTCGCCGACCTCACCATCCTCGGCGACGAGGCCGCCATCCGCGGCCGCGCGACCGAGCTCGGCCTGGACCTGTCCGCCGCCCGGGTCATCGACCCCAAGTCCGGCGAGCTGCTCGAGCGGTTCGCCGCCGAGTACACCGAGCTGCGCAAGCACAAGGGCATGACCGTCGAGCGGGCCCGGGAGATCGTGTCCTCGGTGTCCTACTTCGGCACGATGATGGTGCACACCGGCCTGGCCGACGGCATGGTCTCCGGCGCCGCGCACACCACGGCGCACACCATCAAGCCGTCGTTCGAGATCATCAAGACCGTGCCCGGCACCTCCGTGGTGTCCTCGGTGTTCCTCATGTGCCTCGAGGACCGGGTGCTCGTCTACGGCGACTGCGCCGTCAACCCCGACCCGACCGCCGAGCAGCTCGCGGACATCGCGATCTCCTCCGCGGAGACCGCCGCGCAGTTCGGCATCGAGCCCCGCATCGCGATGCTGTCCTACTCCACCGGCTCCTCCGGCTCCGGCGCCGACGTCGACAAGGTCCGCACCGCCACCGAGCTGGTGCGCGAGCGCCGCCCCGACCTCTCCGTCGAGGGGCCCATCCAGTACGACGCCGCCGTCGACGCCTCCGTCGCGCAGACCAAGATGCCCGACTCCGCGGTCGCCGGCCGGGCCACCGTGTTCGTGTTCCCCGACCTCAACACCGGCAACAACACCTACAAGGCGGTGCAGCGGTCCGCCGGCGCCGTCGCGGTCGGCCCCGTCCTCCAGGGCCTGCGCAAGCCCGTCAACGACCTGTCCCGGGGCGCCCTGGTGCAGGACATCGTCAACACCGTCGCCATCACGGCGATCCAGGCCCAGGCCCTCACCCCGGAAGGCTCGAAGTGAACCACGTCCTCGTCATCAACTCCGGCTCCTCGTCGATCAAGTACCAGCTGGTCGACGTCACCAGCGGCGACGCCCTCGCCAGCGGCATCGTCGAGCGGATCGGCCTCGAGGTCGGCCGGGTCAAGCACGAGGGTCCCTCCGGGGAGACCGTCCTCGAGCAGGCCGTCCCCGACCACGAGACCGGCATGCGGCTCGTGCTCGACCTGTTCGAGGAGCAGGGCCCCCAGCTGCGCGAGGCCGACCTCACCGCCGTGGGCCACCGCATCGTCCAGGGCGGCGACGTGTTCGACGGGCCCGCCGTGATCGACGACGAGGTGCTCGCCCAGATCGACGCCCTCTCCCCGCTCGCGCCGCTGCACAACCCCGCGAACGTCGCCGGCGTGAAGGCCGCGCGCCACGCGTTCCCGGGCGTGCCGCACGTCGCCGTGTTCGACACCGCGTTCCACCGCACCATGCCGCCGGCCGCGTACACCTACGCGATCGACCGGCAGGTGGCGGAGCAGTACAAGATCCGCCGCTACGGCGCGCACGGCACCTCGCACCTGTACGTGTCGCGGGCGACGGCCGAGTTCCTCGGCAAGGACGTGTCCGAGCTGAACACGATCGTGCTGCACCTCGGCAACGGCGCCTCGGCGTCGGCCGTCCGGGCGGGCGAGTGCATCGACACCTCGATGGGCCTCACCCCGCTCGAGGGCCTGGTCATGGGCACGCGGTCCGGCGACATCGACCCGGCCGTGCTGTTCCACCTGGCGCGGGTCGGCGGCTACTCGATCGACCAGCTCGACGAGCTGCTGAACCGCAAGTCCGGGATGCTCGGCCTGTCCGGCTACACCGACATGCGCGACGTGCACGAGGCCGCCGCGAACGGCGACGAGGACGTCCGGACCGCGCTGGACGTCTACTACCACCGGATCAAGGGCTACGTCGGCAAGTACTACGCCGAGCTGGGCCACGTCGACGTCATCACGTTCACGGCCGGCATCGGCGAGAACGACGACATCGTCCGCCTGAACGCGCTGCAGGGCCTCGAGCGCCTCGGCATCCAGGTCGACCCGGAGCGCAACGCCGGCCGCAAGAAGCAGCCGACCGTCATCTCGCCCGACGGCGCCGAGGTCACCGTGCTGGTGATCCCGACGAACGAGGAGCTGGAGATCGCCCGCCAGTCGGTCGCCACGATCGGCTGAGCCGGAGCCGAGCACGCCCGGGCGCCCGACCGCCCGGTGGAGGGCCCGTACCGGGGAACCGGTGCGGGCCCTTCGCA
>JAPSIJ010000417.1 GCA_031178805.1 Cellulomonas sp.
CGTCCGCGTGCTCGACGCCGCGGACCCGCGGACCGCGCACTGGCGGGACCTGTACCGGGACCTGCACGCGCACCCCGAGCTGTCCGGCCGGGAGCACCGCACCGCCGCCGCGCTCGCCGCGGAGCTGCGGGCGTCGGGGCTGGAGGTCACCGAGGGCGTCGGCGGGACCGGCGTCGTGGGCGTGCTGCGCAACGGCGACGGCCCGGTGGTGATGCTGCGCGCCGACATGGACGGCCTGCCCGTGCTGGAGGACTCCGGGGTGCCGTACCAGAGCCGGCACACCGACGTGAACCCGGCCGGGGAGACCGTGCCGACGATGCACGCGTGCGGGCACGACATGCACGTGACGGCGCTCGCCGCCGCCGTGGACACCCTGGCCGGTGCGCGCGACGCCTGGTCCGGCACGCTGCTGGTCGTCGGCCAGCCGGCGGAGGAGACCGCGACGGGCGCGAACGCGATGCTGGCGGACGGGCTGTTCACCCGGTTCCCGAAGCCCGACGTCGCCCTCGGCCAGCACGTCGGCCCGATCCCGGCCGGCGTCGCCCACCACGCGCGGGGGCTGCTGATGGCCGCCGCCTGCACGCTGGACGTGACGATCCACGGCCGCGGCGGCCACGGCTCCCGGCCGTTCGTCACCGTGGACCCGATCCTCACCGCCGCCTACGCGATCACCCGGCTGCAGACCGTCGCCGCCCGGGAGACCTCGCCCGAGGACCCCGTCGTCGTCACCGTCGGCACCTTCCACGCCGGCACGAAGTCGAACATCATCCCGGACGACGCGACGTTCACCGTGAACCTGCGGGCCCGGTCGGACGAGTCCATGGCCCGGGCCGTCGCCGCCGTGCGCCGGATCGTCGAGGCGGAGGCCGCCGCCGCGGGCTGCCCGGAGCCGCCGACCATCGGCCTGCGGGAGAACCCGCCGGCCACGGTGAACACCCCCGCGGTGGTGGACCGGGTGATGGCGGCGCAGCGGGCGGTCATGCCCGATGGCGTCGTCCGGATCGCCGACCCGCTGATGGGCTCCGAGGACTTCTCCGAGTACGGGCTGCCGAAGGACCGGTACCCGGGCGAGCCCGTGCCGTACGCGTTCTGGTTCTGGGGCGGCATGGACCCCGCGCTGTTCCCCGAGGGCGAGCGGTCCGGGTTCTCCGCCGCGGTGCCCGGCAACCACACGGCGCAGTTCGCCCCGCTGGACGAGCCGACGATCGCCGCGGGCCGGCGGCTGCTGGTCGCGGCGGCGCTGGAGTTCCTCGCCTGACGCGGGGCGGGGGATGATGGCGGGCGTGCCCGCGCTCGACATCGTCCCCCTGACCGACCCCGACGACGAGCGGCTCGCCGACTACGTCTCCCTGACCGACGTCGCCCTGCGCTCGCGGCACGAGCCTGAGAAGGGCCTCTACATCGCGGAGAGCTCGACCGTGCTCGGCCGGGCGCTCGCGGCCGGGCACCGGCCCCGGTCCGTGCTGGTGTCCCCCCGGTGGCTGCCGGACCTGACCGCGATGCTCGAGGCCCGGGACCCGGACGGCGAGCCCGTGCGGGTGTACGTCGCCGAGCCGGCGGTGCTGGAGGCGATCACCGGCTTCCACGTGCACCGCGGGGCGCTCGCCGCCATGCACCGCCCGCCGCTGCCCACGGTGGCGTCGGTGCTCGCCGGGGCGCGCGGTGGCGCGGGCGCGCGGCGCGTGGCCGTGCTGGAGGACCTGGTGGACCACACCAACGTCGGTGCGGCCTTCCGGTCCGCGGCGGCGATCGGGGTCGACGCGGTGCTGGTGACCCCGCGGTGCGCCGACCCGCTCTACCGGCGCTCCGTGCGGGTGTCGATGGGCACGGTGTTCCAGGTGCCGTGGACCCGGGTGGACCCGTGGCCGGACGGCATCGGGGCGCTGCGGGACGCGGGGTTCGTCACGGCGGCGCTCGCGCTGTCCGACGACTCCGTCAGCCTCGACGTGCTGGAGGCCGACACCCCCGAGCGGCTCGCGCTCGTGCTGGGCGCCGAGGGCGACGGGCTGAAGCCCGCGACGGTCGCGGCCGCCGACGTCACGGTCCGGATCCCGATGGCCGGCGGCGTGGACTCGCTCAACGTGGCGGCTGCCGCCGCCGTCGCGTTCTGGGCGACGCGCGTGCGGGACTGACGCCTCGCTCAGCCAGAGCCGCGCCGGCGGGACTCGTGCGCCGCGATCGCCAGCTGTACCCGGTTCTCCAGCCCCAGCCGGGCCAGCGCGCTGGACAGGTGCGTCTTCACGCTGCCCAGCGACAGGTAGAGGCGCTCGCCGATCTCCTGGTTGGACAGCCCGTCGGCCACGGCCAGCGCCACCTCGCGCTCCCGGTCGGTGAGCCCGGCGAGCGGGTCCGGCCCGGCGGGCTCCTCGGGGAGCGGCGCGGTGGCGCGCACGTGGTCGATCAGCTGGCCGAGCACCGCGGGGGAGACCACGGGCTCGCCCGCCGCCGCGGCCAGCACGGCGGCGACGATCTGCTCCGGCGGCGTGTGCTTCAGCAGGAACCCGGCCGCACCGGCGCGCAGGGCCGCGAGCACGACGGCGTCGGCGCGGAACGTGGTGAGCATCAGCACGGCCGGCGCGGTCCCCGGGCGCGCCCGCAGCGCGCGCAGGGCGCTGACGCCGTCGAGGCCCGGCATCCGCACGTCGAGCAGCACCACGTCGGGCCGCGCCGCGGCGACCGCGGGCAGCAGCTCGTCGCCGTCCGCGGCCTCGCCGACCACGGCCAGGGCCGGGTGCCCGGTGAACATCAGCCGCAGCCCGGCGCGCACCAGCGGGTCGTCGTCGACCAGCAGCACCCGCGCCGGGGCTCCACCCGCGGCCACCGCGTCGTCCGCCGGCACGGCGCCGTCCGCCGGCA
>JAPSIJ010000046.1 GCA_031178805.1 Cellulomonas sp.
GGCTGGCGGAGGGCAACGTGTACCCGGCCGAGCGGGTGGACGCGGCGTTGTCGCACTACTTCCGGCTGGGGAACCTGACGGCGCTGCGGGAGCTGGCGCTGCTGTGGTTGGCGGACGAGGTGGACTCCGCGCTGCGGACCTACCGGGCCGAGCACGCGATCGAGTCGACCTGGGAGGCCCGCGAGCGGGTGGTCGTCGCGCTGACCGGCGGCCCGGAGGGGGAGACCCTGCTGCGCCGCGGCGCGCGGATCGCGGCCCGCTCGGCCGGCGGGGAGCTGCTCGCCGTGCACGTGTCCGCCCAGACCGGACTGCGGGACGCGAACCCCGGCTCCCTGGCGGCGCAGGTGGCGCTCACGGAGCAGCTCGGCGGCTCCTTCCACCAGCTCATCGGGGACGACGTGCCGAGCACGCTGGTGACGTTCGCCCGCGGGCAGAACGCCACGCAGCTCGTCGTCGGCCTGAGCCGCCGCAGCTGGCTGAAGGCCGCGCTCACCGGGCCGGGCATCGGCGCCACGGTCATCCGGCAGGCCGGGCCGATCGACGTGCACATCGTCAACCACGCCGCCGCCGGCACCCGCCTGCGGCTGCCCCGGCTCACCGGCGCGCTGACCGTGCGCCGCCGCGTGCTGGGCTTCGTGCTGTCCGTGCTCGGCGGGCCGCTGCTCACCTGGGCGCTGGCGGCGGGCCGCAGCGAGGAGTCGCTGGCCAGCGACGTGCTCGCCTACCAGCTGCTGGTCGTCGTCATCGCCCTGGTCGGCGGCCTGTGGCCCGCGCTGTTCACCGCGCTGCTGTCCGGCCTGACGCTGAACTACGTGTTCGTCGCGCCGGTGCACACGGTCACCGTCGCCGAGCCGGTGCACGCCCTGGCCCTCGCCCTGTACGTGGCGAACGGCGCGCTGGTCAGCTACGTCGTCGACCAGGCGGCCCGCCGCAGCCGGGCCGCGCGCCGGGCCGCCGCCGAGTCCGAGATGCTGATCTCCATCGCCGGCGGCGTGCTGCGCGGCCAGGACGCGCTCGGCGCCCTGCTCGCCCGCACCCGCGAGGCGTTCGGCCTGTCCGCCGTGCGGCTGCGGGTCGGCGACCACCTGCGGGTGCAGAAGGGCGCGCCGGTGCCCGGGGAGCGCAGCACCACCGTGCGGGTGGACGACGGCGCGGTGCTGGAGCTCGACGGCCCGCCGCTCGACGGCTCGGCCGCCCGGCTGCTGCCCGTCGTGGTCACGCAGGCGGCGGCCGCCCTGGAGCACGAGCGCCTCACCGCGACCGCGCAGGAGATCGCCCCGCTGGTCGAGACCGACCAGGTGCGCAGCGCCCTGCTGTCCGCCGTGAGGCACGACCTGCGCCGTCCGCTCACGGCCGCCTCGACCGCGGTGAGCAGCCTGCGCGCGTCCGACGTCGACCTGTCGCCCGCGGACCGGTCCGAGCTGCTGGACACCGCGCACGAGAGCCTCGGCACGCTGACCACCCTGGTGACGGACCTGCTCGACGTCAGCCGGATGCAGGCCGGCGTGCTCGGCGTCTCCTGCCGGCCCACCGACGTGGAGGACGTCATCCTCCCGGCGCTGGACGAGCTCGGCCTCGGACCCGACGACGTCGAGCTCGACCTGGCCCCCGACCTGCCGGCCGCCCCGGTGGACCCCGCGCTGCTGCGCCGGGTGGTGGTCAACCTGCTCGCCAACGCGGTGCACCACAGCACGCCGGGCTGCCGGCCGCGCCTGACCACCAGCACGTTCGCCGACCGGGTGGAGATCCGGGTCGTCGACCACGGGCCCGGCGTCGCGCCCGACCGGGTCGGCGAGATGTTCCTGCCGTTCCACCGGCTGGGCGACACCGACAACACCACCGGGCTGGGCCTCGGCCTGGCGCTGTCCCGCGGCTTCGTCACCGGGATGAGCGGCACGCTCGCCCCGGAGGACACCCCGGGCGGCGGCCTGACGATGGTGATCAGCCTGCCCGCCTGCGCCGCTGCGCCCGGCACGGCCGACGCGCCGGCCGACGCCCCTGCCGACGCCCCCGCCGCCGACCCGGGAGGGGACCGCCCGTGAAGATCCTGATCGCCGACGACGACCCGCAGATCCTCCGGGCCCTGCGGGTCACGCTGCGGGCGCGCGGGTACCAGGTGCTCACCGCGAGCGACGGCGTGCAGGCCGTCGAGCAGGCGACCGCGCACCGGCCCGACCTGTACCTGGTGGACCTCGGGATGCCGCACCTGGACGGCATCGACCTGATCCACTCCCTGCGGGGCTGGACGCAGGCGCCCGTGCTCGTGGTGTCCGGCCGCACCGGCTCGGCCGACAAGGTCGACGCGCTCGACGCGGGCGCCGACGACTACCTGACCAAGCCGTTCGACCTGGACGAGCTGCTGGCGCGGCTGCGCGCGCTCGCCCGGCGGACGACCGGCGCCGACGGCGACGCGCCGGTCGTCCGGTTCGGCGACGTCACGGTGGACCTCGCGCTGACGGCGGTGACCCGGGCGGGCGCCCCGGTGCACCTCACCCCGACCGAGTGGCAGATCCTGGAGATCCTGGTGCGGAACCCCGGGCGGCTCGTCACCCGCGAGACGATCCTGTCCGACATCTGGGGCACCGCCCACCTCACCAGCTCCGGGTACCTGCGGCTGTACCTGTCCCAGCTGCGCAAGAAGCTCGAGCCGGAGCCCGGCGCGCCGCGGTACCTGCTCACCGAGCAGGGCATGGGCTACCGCTTCACCCCGGACGAGCCCACCCCCGGCTGACGCCGCGCCGACCGCGAGCGGGCATCGGCTGTCGAGCTCCCGCCTCCTTACTGCTCGTCGAGCAGCTGGAGGTACTGCGACCGGGCCTTCATGGCGTGGATGAGCAGCTCCCCGCCGGAGTCGAACCGCAGGACGACGAGCTCCAGGAGGCGGCCTGCGGTGTCGAACCCGAGGCGGAGCTGCCGGGCCGGGCTGTCGTCGTCGAGGTCCGCGACCTACACGGCGGTCTCGGCGGCATGCAGGGCGTCGTGGTCGGGGACGCGGTGCTTGCGCGCGGAGGGGTGGACCTTCACGCCACGTGCGTCCAGGCGCGCACCGCCGCGCGGATCGCCTCGGAGCGCGTCATGTGCTCGCGCTCTGCCCGATCGGTGAGCGCGGCCAGCAGCGTGGCGTCCAGGCGCACCGGCACCGGGGTGCCGGGGCCGTCGCCCGCGGTCGGTCGACCGCGCCGGCGCAGCCTGCTGACGTCGTAGCCGGCCTCGGCCTCGTCCGCCCAGGCCTGGATCTGCTGGTCGGTGACCGGGCGCCCGTCGACCGTCTCCTCACTCATGCCCATACCGTATACGAAAACAGCGGTGCCGGGCCGGGGCACCGCCGAGGTCGTCCTCCCGCGGCGAGGTCGTCACCTGCGACGGACGACCTCGCGGAGAGCTGACGACCTCGGCGCGGGCCGACCGGCGGCCGCGCCCGGCCCCCGGCTACTTCCCGTGCGGGTCGTGCGCGTTGAGGGCCGCCACCACCTGGTCGTAGTCGCCGCGCGCCTCGCCGTAGCGGAGGAACTGCACGCGCTCGACCTGGATCTCCGTGGCGTCCGGCTGGTGCTCGATCAGGTCGAGCACCTCGGCGACGAACTCGTCCAGCGGCATCGCGACGGGGCTCTCGCGCTGCCCGGGCATCAGGTCGGTCGCCACGGACGGCGGCTCGAGCTCCACGACCTGGACGCTCGTCCCCGCGAGCTGCAGCCGGAGCGACTCGCTGAGCATGTGGATCGCGGCCTTGGTGGCGTTGTAGCTCGGGGTCGCGGCCAGCGGCGCGAACGCCAGGCCGGAGGACACGGTCATGATCGTGGCGTCGGGCCGGCCGAGCAGGTGCTCGACGAACGCCGCGATCAGCCGGATCGGGCCCAGCAGGTTGGTGGTGACGGTCTGCTCGGCCGAGGCCAGGAAGCCGGCCGGGTCCGTCCAGTCCTCGACCCGCATGATCCCGGCCATCGGGATCAGCACGTCGAGGTCGGGGTGGTCGGCGAGCACCTGCTGCGCCACGGCGGCGATGCTCTCCGGGTCCGTGGTGTCGACGCGGTAGGCGTGCAGCCCGGGGTGCTCGGCGGTGATCCGGTCGAGGAGGTCGGCTCGGCGGCCGCCGACGACGACCGTGTTGCCCCGGTCGTGGAGGGCCAGCGCGAGGGCCAGGCCGATGCCGCTCGTCGCGCCGGGGATGAAGACGGTGTTCCCGCTGATCTGCATGCCCTCGAGTCTGGGCGGACCGAGGGACGCCGACCAGGGGAGCGGTTGTCGGGGGACCGGCGGTCCCTGGTCCGCCGCGCCGGCCGGGGTCGATACTGCTCGGGTGGATCGTGCCGCGCTCGCCGACTTCCTCGTCCGGCACCGCGAGGCCCTGCAGCCGGCGGACGTCGGGCTGAGCGAGGGGCCCCGCCGGCGCGCGCCCGGCCTGCGCCGGGAGGAGGTCGCGCAGCTGGCGACCATGTCCACGGACTACTACACGCGGCTGGAGCAGCGCCGCGGCCCGCAGCCGAGCACCCAGATGCTCGGCGCGGTGGCCCGGGCGCTGCGGCTCACCCCGGACGAGCGGGACTACCTGTACCGGGTCGCCGGGCACGACGCCCCGGACCGCGCGACGGCGACGGACTACGTCGCCCCGGCGCTGCTCCGGGTGCTGGACCGGCTGACCGACACCCCGGCGTTCGTCCTCGACGCGCTGGGGCAGACGCTGGTGCAGAACGGCCCGGCCCGGGCGCTGTTCGGGGACGTGGGACACCTCACCGGCTGGGACCGCAGCGGCGTCTACCGGTGGTTCGTGCACCCCGAGGACGAGCGGCGGCTCTACCCGGCGGCGGACCGGGACCGGCAGGGCCGCGCGCAGGTCGCGTCGCTGCGCGCCGCCCTCGGCCGGATGGGGCCGCGGTCCCGGGCGGCCGAGCTGGTGCGGGAGCTGTCGGCCCGCAGCCCGGAGTTCGTCCGGCTGTGGGCGGACCACGAGGTCGCCCGGCGGTTCGAGGACCACAAGGTGCTGGTCCACCCGGAGATCGGGCCGATCGAGGTCGACTGCCAGGCGCTGCTCACCGAGGACGAGTCCCAGGCGCTGCTGGTGCTCACCGCGCCGCCGCGCACCGAGGCGGCGAGCAAGCTGGCCCTGCTGGCGGTCCTGGGCACGCAGCGGCTCGCGGGCGCGGAGGCCCGGTGAGCACCCCGGTCGCCGTCGTGCTCGCGGTCCTCGGCGTGCTGCTGGGCGCCGCCGCGGTGGTCGCCGGCGGCGCCGACGACTCGCCGGGCCTGCAGGGGATCGGCGTCCTGCTCGCGGCCGGCGGGGTCGCGCTGCTGGTCCGCGCGGTCCGCCGCCGCCGGGCGGCACGTCGGCCGGGCCGCCCGGCCGACGCGCCCTGACGGCTCAGCCCCGGTCGCCCCGGCGGAGGGTCAGCACCTCGGCGCCGTCCTCCGTGATCGCGATGGTGTGCTCGCTGTGCGCGGTCCGGCTGCCGGTCGCGCTGCGCAGCGTCCAGCCGTCGGCGTCGGTCACCAGCTCGTCGGTGTCCGCCATGATCCACGGCTCCAGCGCCAGCAGCAGGCCGGGGCGCAGCCGGTAGCCGCGCCCGGGCCGGCCGGTGTTCGCCACGTGCGGGTCCTGGTGCATCGTCGAGCCGACGCCGTGGCCGCCGAACTCGGTGTTCACCGGGTAGCCCGCCTCGGCCAGCACGGAGCCGATCGCGTGCGACAGGTCGCCGATCCGGGCGCCGGGCCCGGCGGCGGCGATGCCGGCGGCCAGGGCGCGCTCGGTCGCCTCGATCATCGCGAGGTCCTCGGGGCGGGCCGCGCCGCCGACCACGAAGCTCACCGCGGAGTCGGCGACGAGGCCGTCCTTGGAGACGGCGAGGTCGAGGGTGAGCAGGTCGCCGTCCGCCAGGCGGTAGTCGTGCGGCAGCCCGTGCAGCACGGCGTCGTTCACCGACGTGCAGATGTAGTGGCCGAACGGCCCGCGGCCGAACGACGGCGCGTAGTCGACGTAGCAGGACACCCCGCCGGCGGCGACGATCATCTCCTGGGTCCACCGGTCGATGTCGAGCAGGTTCGTGCCCACGGTCACGCGGTCACGCACCGTCTGCAGGATGTCGGCGACCAGGGCGCCGGCCGCCCGCGCCCGGGGCAGCTCGCTGGGGCTCAGGATCTCGATCACGCGGTGACTCCTCGTCGGACCAATAACTATCCCGGCCATGCTAGCCGCCGCGCTAGAGTCGGGCGCATGGTCCGTCTCCCGCTCACCCCCGAGGAGCTCGAGCGCGGCCGGCGCCTGGGCGCGCTGCTGCGCCAGGCCCGGGGCGAGCGCTCGCTGCTGGAGACCGCGCTGGACGCCCGGGTGTCGCCGGAGACGCTGCGCAAGATCGAGTCCGGCCGGGTCGCCACGCCGGCGTTCCCGACCATCGCGGCCATCGCCGCCGTGCTCGGCCTGTCCCTCGACGCCATCTGGGCGGAGATCGACCGCCCGGCCGCGCGCGCCGGGGAGCGCCTGGCCTCCTAGGCGACCGCGCCGGTCGCCTCGGCGAACAGCTCGTCCAGCACGTGCCGGCCGAGCTCGGCCTGACCGGGCGGGGTGTTGGTCAGCATGATCAGGCCCTTCCACAGCGCCCAGCCGCGGCCGCGCGCCCAGGTGCCCTCGTCCACCGCGAGCTCCCGGCGGAACACCGCCCGCGCCTCGCCGTGCAGCTGCGTCCAGACGAGCACCGTGTCGCAGGCGGTGTCGCCCACGGCCGCGCAGCCGAAGTCCAGCACCGCGCCCAGCGCCCCGTCGCGGAGCAGCAGGTTGGGTGCCGCGACGTCGCCGTGGCACCAGGCGGGCTCGCCGGTGAACGGTGCCGCCAGCGCGTCCCGCCAGAGCCCGGCGGCCAGGTCCCGCTCGCGCCCGTGCACCCGGTCCAGCATCGCGCGGACCTCGTCGTCCCAGTGGGACACCGGACCGCCGCGGTGGGCGCTGTGCTCCCCGGGGCCGGGCGCGCCGGTGGTGCCGGCGCCGCGCAGCGCGACGAGGAAGGCCGCGAGCTGCGCGGCGACCTCCGGGCGGTTCAGCGCCTCCCGGGTGGCCGGCTCGCCCTCGATCCAGCCGTACACCGACCACGGCGCGGCGAAGTGCGCGGAGGGCTCGCCGACCGCGCGCACCTCCGGGACCGGGAGCGGCAGCGCGGGGGCCAGCCGCGGCAACCAGGTCTGCTCCTTGCGCACCTGCGGCACGTACCCGGGGGCGCTGGGCAGCCGGACCGCGAGGTCGTCGCCGAGCCGGAAGATCCGGTGGTCGTTGCCGCTGCGCGCCACCGGGCGGACCGGCAGCGCCGCCCACCGCGGGTGCTGCTCGGCGAGCAGCGCCCGCACGAGGGCGGCGTCGATCCGGGCGGCGTCGACCGCGTCGGTGGTCACCGCGGCACGGTACCGCGCGGTCAGGCGTCGCCCGGCGGCGTCCCCCCGGGCCCTCCCGCCGGGGCACCGCCGGCGGGCGCACCGCCGCCGCCGATGCCGGACGACTCCTGCTGGGTGACGCTCCCGGCGTAGTCCGCCGAGGGGTCGCGGTAGATGCTGTGGATGTGGCCCCAGCCGGCGGTGGTGTACCCGTCGACGTCCGCGCCGGCCGAGCCCTGCTGGTCGGAGAGCTCGATGTAGACGTCGGGGCCCGAGATCTGGAAGGAGATGCCGTCACCCGAGGTCATGTCGTAGACGGTGGCGCCGGACCAGCTGACGTACGTCTCGTCGAGCGTGGCCTCGATCGCGGCCAGGGCGGTGGCGGTGGTCTCCGCGTCGGACAGGCCGACCCAGTTCGCGATCACGTCCAGCAGCAGGTCCTGCTGCTCGTCGGTCAGGTCGGCGCCGGAGAGGCCCGTGCCCGTCGGGTAGTCGCAGGTGCCGCCCGGAGCGCAGACCAGGTCGGCCACCTCCTCGCCCTGGTAGAGCTGCGCCTGCTGCTCCTCGGTCAGGCTGTCGTAGAACGCGAACGCCGTCTCGTACATCCCCGCCAGCGGCTGCACCTCGTTCCCGTCGGCGTCGGTGTAGACGGCGGGCTGCGAGCCGAGGTGGGTCGGCGCGAAGGTCACGGAGTCCGCGGTGCCGTCCAGGGTGGCGTTGATGCCGAGGTGGTGGCCGCCGAACTGCACCTCCCAGGCGTCGGTGTCCGACGGGTCGCCGAAGAAGGCGATGTAGTACTGGCCCAGCGAGTCCTCGGTGCTGCTGCTGTTCTCCAGCAGGAACTGGTCGCCGCCGATGATCCCGGCCACCGTCGCGTAGCCCTCGTCGCTGAGCAGGGCGTCCATGACCGCCATCGCGGCGGCCTGCTGCTCCTCCGTCAGGTCGGTGAGGTTCAGCCCGGCGCGCTCCACGAACGTCACCGGGAAGTTGGACCAGGAGGTCGTCTTGGTCTCGTCGTCGTAGGCGTAGAGCACGGCCTCGCGCTGCTCGTCGGACAGGGTGGCCAGGAACGCCTCCGCGGCGGCCGCGGTGCCCGAGATGGTCTCGGCGGTCGTCGCCGCGGTCGCGCCGGTCGTGGTGGTCGTGGTGGTGATGGCGGTGCCGCCGTCCGCGGTGGTCGTGGTGCCGGTGCCCGAGGCGCCGGCGGAGCACCCGCTCAGGGCCAGGGCCCCCGCCACGAGCACCGTGGCCAGCCAGGTGGTCGTCCTGCGGCGGGCGCGCCGTCCGTGGGCCGGGTCGGTCGCTGCTGCTCTCGTCGTCATGGCGGTGACGGTAGGAACCGTCCCCCGGTGCCGGCTGTGCGGGTGCTGTGGTCCCGCTCGGTGCCCGGATCTTGTCCCCTGGTGCACCATCCCGGTATGGTCCGGTCTATACCGCTACTCGGGAGGAACGTGCGATGGTGCAGGACATCCTTCAAGGGCTCGCCGACAACCTGCTCAGCCAGGTGCCCATCCTGATCGGGCTGATCGCGCTGCTGGGTCTGCTCCTGCAGCGCAAGCCGGTCGAGGACGTCGTCGGCGGCACGGTCCGCGCCGCGATCGGCGTCGTCATCCTGACGATCGGCATCGACGTGTTCGTCGGGGGGCTGTCGAGCTTCCAGGCGATCGTGTCCAGCGCGGTGGGCGTCGAGCCGCCGGCGGCCACCACCACGCTCGACGAGTTCCTCGCCGGGCCCGGCGCGGCCGCGCCGCTGATCATCGCCGGCGGGTTCGCCCTGCACCTGGTGCTGGTCCGGGTGTTCCGGTCCGCCCGGTACGTCTACCTCACCGGGCACCTGATGCTCTGGATGAGCATCGTGGTCGCCGCCTGCCTCGTCGAGGCGTTCGGCGAGGTCGGCCGGTGGACGCTGGTCGGCGCCGGGTCGGTGATCGTCGCGTGCTACTTCACGCTGCAGCCGCTGTGGATCGCCCCGCTGATGCGGCGGGTGATGGGGCACGACCAGTTCGGCCTGGCCCACACCACGTCCACCCTGGCGCTGGCGACCGGCTACGGCGCCCGCGCCCTGCGGCTGGGCGACCCCGAGCGGCACGACACCGAGAAGCTGCGGCTGCCCAAGGGCATCGCGTTCCTCAAGGACATGAACGTCGCCACCGCGCTGATCGTCGGCGTCATCATGCTGGTCGCGCTCGCCTTCGCCGACCCGGAGACGGTGCGCGAGGTCGCCGGCGAGGACCTGGCGCCGTTCGCCTGGGGGATCATGCAGGCGCTCCGGTTCGCGGGCGGCATCGCGATCCTGCTGTTCGGCGTCCGGATGTTCCTCGGCGAGATCGTGCCGTCGTTCAAGGGCATCTCGGACAAGCTGCTCCCCGGCTCGCGCCCGGCGCTGGACATCCCGGTGATCTTCCCGAAGGCGACCACCGCCGTGATGGTCGGCTTCCTCGCCTCCACCGCCACGTTCCTCGTGCTGCTCGCCGTGTTCGCCGGCGCCGGCTGGTTCGTGCTCGTGCCGCCGATGATCATGCTGTTCTTCGGTGGCGGCGCCGGCGGCGTGTTCGGCAACGCGGTGGCCGGCTGGCGCGGGGCGGTGTTCGGCGGCGTGCTGAACGGCATCGTCCTCGCCGTCGGGCAGTGGGTGTTCTGGGGCGTGTTCTCCGGCACCGCCCCCGAGCTCGCCACCCTCGCCGACCCGGACTGGTACGCCGCGGCCGCCGTCCTGGTCTCGCTCGGCTCCGTCCTGGAGCCCCTGGGCGCCGCCGCGATCTGGCTGGTCGCCGGCGTCGTGCTCGCCGCCTCCGTCGTGACGCTCGTCCTGCTCGGCCGCCGCGCGGCCCGGGCGGAGGCGGCCGCCGCCCGCGACGACCTCGTCGCCCCCTGACTCCGACCACCCCCCGGAAGGACCTCCGATGTCCCAGCGCCCCACCCCGCTCACCGTCCTGGCCGTCTGCGGCCTCGGCATGGGCACCAGCCTGATCCTGCGGATGACCTGCGAGACGGTGTTCGCCCGGCTCGGCATCGACGCCCGCGTCGACAACACGGACCTGTCCGCGGCGAAGGGCCAGTCGCCCGACGTCCTGGTCGGCCAGGGCATGCACATGGCCGACCTGGAGGGCGTCGCCACCGTGAACGTCGTCGTCGACGACTTCGTGGACGACGCCGCCCTCGAGGCCCGGCTGCGCCCGGCGCTGGCGGAGGCGGGGTGGCTGTGAGCACCGTCCCCACCCGCGCGGTGCACGTGGCCGCCGTGCCCGACTGGACCGCCGCCGTCCGCGTGGCCGGCGACCTCCTGGTCGACCTCGGCGTGGCCACCGCGGACTACGTGACCGCCTGCGTCGACTCGGTGCACGAGCGCGGGCCGTACATCGTGCTGGCGCCCGGGCTCGCCCTGGCGCACGCCCGCCCCGAGCAGGGGGCCACCGGGGTCGGCGTCGCGGTCGCGCGGCTCGGCGAGCCCGTGGTCTTCGGCCACCCGGCGAACGACCCGGTCGACCTGGTGCTCGCGTTCGCGACCGACGCCCCGGAGGGCCACCTGGACATGCTCCGGGCGCTCGCCACCGCCCTCGGCGGCGGGCTGGCGGCGCGGCTGCGCGCCGCCGACGGTCCGGCGGAGCTCGACGCGCTCCTCACCGGGGCGGTGGCCGGTGCCTGACGTGGTGACCGCCTACGGGGACGTGGTCGGCCGGCAGGTCGCGGCCGTGGTCGAGGCCAACGCCGCCGCGGTGCGCGCCGCGGCCGAGGTCGTGGTCGAGGTCGCCCGCGCGGGCCGCGTGCTGCACGCCGCCGGCGCGGGGCACTCGCTCGCCGGCGTGCTGGAGATGTTCTTCCGGGCCGGCGGGCTGCCGTTCGTGAACCCGCTGTGGCACCCGGACGTGCTGCCGCTGAACGGCGCCGCCCGGTCGACCGAGGCGGAGCGCCGCCCGGGGCTGGGGACGCAGGTCGCCCGGGACGCGGGCCTGCGGGCCGGCGACGGCGTCGTGGTGTTCTCGACCTCCGGCGTGAACCCGTACCCGGTCGAGATCGCCGCCGCGGGGCAGGAGGCGGGCGCGCGGGTCGTCGCGGTGACCTCCCGGGCCGCCTCCGCCGCCGCGCCGCCGCGGGACGGCCGGCGGCTGGCCGACCTGGCCGACGTCGTGCTGGACACCTGCGTGCCGCCGGGCGACGTCGTCTGGCCGCCGGACGAGCCCCGGTCGGCGCCGCTGTCGACGCTCGCCAACGCGCTGTGCTGGAACCTCACGCTGGTCGCGGCGCTGGAGATCGCCCCGGACCTGCCGACCTGGCGCAGCGCGAACACCACCGCGCCCGCCGAGCACAACGCGCGGCTGCGGGAGCAGTACCGGGCGGTCATCCCCCCGATCTGACGGGCGGACCCGTCCCGGCGGGCCCCGCCCGCGCTGCACAATGGCCCCGACCGGCGCGCGACCGCCGGCGCACCACCGGGAAGGACAGCCGTGACCGCACTCACCCGCGACCTCGTGGGAACCCCGCCGCCGTCGGTGGC
>JAPSIJ010000418.1 GCA_031178805.1 Cellulomonas sp.
TGGTCGTGGAGCGCGACGGCGTCGAGACCGAGGAGCCCGTGGACCCGACCGCGTCCTACGTGTGGATGCTGCGGTCGTTCGCCGACGCGGTGCTGCGCGGCGGCGACCCGGTGTCCGGGACGGCGCAGGCCGTCGCGGCGATGCGGCTCGTGGACGACGCCTACCGGGCCGCGGGCATGGCGCCGCGCGAGCCGGCCCCGCTGGGCTGAGCCGGACGCGCCGCGGGGCCCCGGGAGGCCGGCCGCCGGTCAGGCCGTCGCGCCCGGCCGCGGGTAGAGGTCCGGGAGCGCCGGCGGGTCCTCGCCGACGACGCCGTCCACCGCCTCGCGGTACAGGTCCGCGTGCCCGGTGTGCCGGGCGTACTCCTCGAGCATGTCCACCAGGACGCGGCGCAGGTTCGGGTGCTCCGCGTCGTCGTCGTCCGCCCACGCCGTCCGCCCGTCCAGCCCGCGGGCCGCGACGGCCTCGTCGAGCGCCGCCCGCGCCCGGAGCACGGACGCCCGCCACAGCGCGTAGAGCTCCTCGGGGTCGTCCTGCGCGGCGGACGTCCACGGCCACTCGGGGTCGGCGTCCCAGTCGACGTCCTCCCACGGCGACCCGGGCCGCTGCCCGGCGACCCGGGTGCAGAACCAGATCACCTCGGTGAACGCCAGGTGCTTCACCAGGCCGCCCAGCGTGATCGCCGAGGCGCCGACGCGGACGGAGAGGGCGTCCCGGTCCAGGCCGCCGACCTTCCACGCGAACGTCGCCCGCTGCCGCTCCAGCGCGCCGACCAGCGTCGCGAGCTCGTCCCCGGCGACCGGCGGACCCCAGCCGTCCTGCGGCTCGTCCCCTCCGGTGCGCTGCGCGTCGTCGTCGGTCATGGTGCCTCCCTCGTCGGAGCCCGCCGGTGCCGGTGCCGGACCGGTGCGGCGACGCTACGCGCGGGCACCGACACGCAGCCGCACGGCCCGCCACGCCGCTCCCGCCGCCAGCACCACCACCCCGCCGACCACCGAGCCGACCGGCAGGGTCACGGCCAGCAGCACGCAGCCCACCGCGCCGACCACCTGCAGCGCGCGGGGGTAGCGGCGGTGCGCCCGGTCCTGGGTGGCCGCCGCGAGGTTGGCCACCAGGTAGTAGAGCAGCACGCCGAACGAGGAGAACCCGATGGCCCCGCGCAGGTCCACGGTGAGCACCAGCGCGACCACGACCAGGCCCAGCAGCCCCTCCGCCCGGTGCGGCACCCGGTGCCGGGGGTGCACCGCCGCGAGCGCGCGCGGCAGGTCGCCCTCGCGCGCCATCGCCAGCGTCGTGCGGCCCACGCCCGCCACCAGCGCGAGCAGCGCCCCGAGAGACGCCGCCGCGGCCGCCACCCGCACCACCGGGCTCGTCCAGGACCACCCCGAGGCCTCCGCGAGCGCCGCGACCGGGGCCGCGGTCGCCGCCGTGCCGTCCGGGCCGAGCACCGTCAGCAGCGCCACCGCGACCGCGGCGTACACCAGCACGGCGAGCCCCAGCGCGAGCGGGATCGCCCGGGGGATCGTCCGTGCCGGGTCGCGGACCTCCTCGCCCATCGTGGCGATGCGCGCGTACCCGGCGAAGGCGAAGAACAGCAGCCCCGCGGACCCGAGCACCCCGGACCAGGTGGCGTCCGCGCCCGGCGTCACCCGGGCCAGGTCGGGGTCGCCGCCGAGCAGCCCGGCGAGCACCACCGTCGCCAGGCCGGCGAGCGCGAGGGCCACCACCACGCGGGTCAGCCGCACCGTGCGGGTGACGCCGCGCAGGTTCACCGCGGTCAGCGCCAGCACGGCGCCCGCCGCCACCGGCCGCTGCCACGCCGCCGGCACCGCGTAGGCGGCGAACGTCAGGGCCATCGCCGCGCAGCTCGCCGTCTTGCCGATCACGAACGACCACCCGGCGAGGAACCCCCACCAGGGCCCGAGGCGCTCGCGGCCGTACACGTACGTCCCGCCGGCCACCGGGTACTGCGCCGCGAGCTGGGCGGACGCGGTCGCGTTGGCGTAGGCGACCACCGCGGCCAGCGCGAGGCCGACCAGCAGCGCCGAGCCGGCCGCCTGCGCCGCGGGTGCGAACGCCGCGAACACCCCGGCGCCGACCATCGACCCCAGGCCGATCACCACGGCGTCGCCCGTGCCCAGCCGCCGCGCCAGTCCCACCGTGCCGCTCATCCGCCCGCCTCCCGCGCCGCCGACCGGCACCGGGGGCAGTGTGCCGGACCCAGGTGGCCAGGAGGTGTCAGGCCGAGGCGAGCTCGTGGTCGATCGCGTCGCGGATGACCTGGCTGCGGGTGCGGTGGTCGCGAGCGGCCAGAGCGTCCAGCGCGCGCAGGCGCTCCGGGTCGAGGCGGACCGGCACCACCACGGCCGCCTCCGTGCCGACGCTGCGCGCGCGCCCTCGGCGCGGCCGTGCGGCCAGCTCCGCGGCGCTGTACCCCGTCTCGGCCTCCGCGGCTGCCGCCTCGAGGACGGCGACCTCCTCAGGGGTGAAGTCGGCGGCGTCGTCGGTCGGGTGGTCCATCGCTCACTCCTCCAGCAGGTGGTGGTAGCCCGGTCGCAGGCGCATCGCGTGGATCAGCACCGGCGCGCCGCGCACCTCCAGGACGACCACCTCGAGGGCACGCGCGTGGCGGTCGAACCCGACGCGGAGCTCCTTGACCGGGTCGTCGTCGAGGAGCACCACGGTGCACGGGTGCCGCGCGACGTGCGCCGCGTCCGCCCGGTCGATCCCGTGCCGGTCGGCCGAGGCGTAGAACCTCAACGGGTCCACCGTAATACGGATTCCGGCGCCACGGCGGCGCGGCGCCGGACGCATGCGTGCAGGGTCATCGGCGAGGTC
>JAPSIJ010000419.1 GCA_031178805.1 Cellulomonas sp.
GACGGCGCCCACGCGGCCTCCTGCACCTGCTCGTCGAGCGCGCCGCCGTCGAGCCGGAACCGCAGGTCCTCGGGCAGTCCGGCGTCCGGCGCGACGTCCTGCCCGGGGAGCTCGCCCGCCGGGTCGGTGTAGAGGACGGAGCCGCGGGACCGGCCGCCGTGGTCGAGGTAGTCGGCCATCGCGGCGAGGTAGACGTGCGCGCTGGTCAGCAGGTCCCGGACCAGGAACAGCCGGTCCACGGACCGCCGGGAGGCGCCGTCGGCGCTGACGGTGCGGGGGTACTCGGCCAGCCAGTCCCGGACGCGGCGCTGCGCCCGGGCGACCGAGGTGGCGGAGCGGACGGCGCCGGCGTGCTCGCTCATCGTCTCGCCGACGGCGCGCAGCAGGTCGCCGGTGCTGTCCGGGACGCCGGCGGCGGCGCGGCCGGTCGCGTCCGCCAGCAGCGCGGCGGCGGCCTCGACGGCGGGCCCGGCCGCGGCGTGCAGCTCGGCGTCGGGCACCGGCGGGAGGTCGCGACGGGCGGCGACGAACCGGGCGGCGCGGGCGGCGCCCACCTGGCCGCTGTTCAGCGCGGCGCCGCCGGGCCGGTAGACGCCGTGCGCGCCCGCCGCCTCGCCGACGGGGAAGAACCCCGCGACGTTGGACTGCCACCAGGCGTCGACGACGAGGCCGCCGTTGTTGTGCTGCGCGCACACCGCGACCTCCAGCGGCTGCTCGGCGAGGTCCACGCCGGGGTTCCGCTCGCGGTAGAAGTCGTACGCGGGGCGGTTCAGCCGCTGCAGCCGGTCGACGGGCGTGCCGCCGAGGGCACCGGCGCGCTCCAGGTACTCGCGGGTCTCCGCGGAGAGGACCGCGGGGTCGAGGTCCCGGCCGCCGGGGTTCGACCGGAAGTCCAGGAACACCCGCCGCCCGCGCAGCACCGTCTCCCGGTGCACGAGGAGGTCGATCAGCGAGGAGCCGTCGGCCGCCTTCCGCACGTCGAACGGCCACTGGTAGCCCTTGAGGAACACCAGGTCGAGCAGCCGTCCGTGGTCGGGCACGGCGTCGGCGAGGAACTCGCGCTCGTCGCCGCCGTCGGCGTCGGTCGACACGAACCGGGGGAGCACCTGCATGTAGGAGCCGGAGACGTTCCACCGCGGCCGGACGGACGCGAGGCCGAACTGCCACTCGGTGAGGTTCCGCCCGCGCACCCCCGCACGCAGCGCCGCGCCGGTGGCGCCCCACTGCCCGTGCGGGAACACCCGCCGGGCGTACAGCGCGGCGGGGCCGCCGGTGGCGTAGACGACGTTCCGCGCGCGGAGCAGCCAGAACCGCCCGGCGTCCGGGCCGTCGGTCCGCAGCACCAGCAGGCCCACGACCTCCCGGTCGCGCCCGTCCGGACCCGGGTCGACGGGGCGGCTCAGCACGTCGACCACCCGGCAGCCGTCCAGGACGGGCGTGCCGTTCCGGGCGACCTGCCGCTCGAGCGCCTCGACCATGCTGCGCGAGGTGTAGGGCCCGACGGAGGTGGCGCGGCGGCGGGGGTCGTGGTCGGTCTTGTAGCCGACGTGCTCGCCGTACCGGTTCTGCGGGAAGGGCACGCCGAGGTCGCACAGCCGCAGGAACGCCGGGGCGGAGCCCGCTGCCTCCGCCAGGGCGACGTCGCCGTCCATCGCCCCGCCGGCGAACAGGGTGTCCGCCATCTCCCGCACGGAGTCGGGGTCGCCGCCGGACAGGGTGAGCTTGTAGTACGTCTGCTTGTCGGAGCCGGCGTTGCGGCTGGTGCCGGCGTGCACCTTGTCGGTGACGACGAGGACGTCGCGGTGGCCGCCGGCGTGCAGCCGCTCGGCGGCGGCGTACCCGGCGGAGCCGCTGCCGACGACCACGGTGGTGGCGGTGACGACGGGGACCTCCTGGCCGCCGACCCGGTGCAGCTCGGGGATGGGGTGGCTCACGGTCGCTCCTCAGAGGGTGGGGATGTGCAGGCCGCCGTCGACGTGGAACACCTCGCCGGTGGAGTACGGCGTGCTGCCGGACGCCAGGAGGCTCACCGCGGCGGCGACGTCCGCAGGGCGGCCCCACCGGGCGATCGGCGCGAGCCCGTCGGCGAGCAGGGCGTCGTACCGGTCCCGCACGCCGGCGGTCATGTCGGTGGCGATGACGCCGGGCCGCACCTCGTGCACGACGATCCCCTCGGGGGCGAGCCGGGCGGCGAACAGCTGGGTGGCCATCGCGACGCCGGCCTTGGACAGGCAGTAGTCGCCGCGGGTGGTGGACACGGTCGTCGCCGACACCGACGAGACGTTGACCACGGTCGCGACCGGCCCGGCGGGGGGCTCGGGCAGCGCCGCGAGCGGCCCGCGCAGGGCGATCACCCGGCGGGCGAACGCCTGCGTGAGGAAGTACGGCCCGCGCAGGTTGACGCCCAGCACGCGGTCGAAGCTCTCCGGGCTCGCGTCGAGCAGGTCGCCCCGCACGGCGGGCGCGACCCCGGCGTTGTTCACCAGGACGTCGAGGCGCCCCCAGGCGTCGACGGCGTCGTCGAGGTACCGGGCGTGGTCGTCGAGGTCGGCCACCGACCCGCGCACGTACCGGACCCGGTCGGCGCCGCCGCCGTGCTCGGCGGACAGCGCGCCCAGGGCGTCGAGCACGTCGGACGGGGGCTCGCGGGTGGCGAGCACGGCGACGGCGAACCCGTCGGCGAGGAGCCGGCGGGTGATGCCGAGGCCGATGCCTCGGCTGCCGCCGGTGACGAGTGCGACGGGGGGCATCGGTGCCTCCTGGGGTCCGGGGTCACGAAGGGTCCCGGACGGGTGCGGCGGTCCGTCCGTGCCCCGATCGTGGCACGCCGCCGC
>JAPSIJ010000420.1 GCA_031178805.1 Cellulomonas sp.
GCACGGTCGCCGAGGTCGCGATCACCGCGCCGAGCGGCGCGTAGTACGGGTAGTCGCTCCACGGGCCGGGCACCAGGCCGACGAGGACCCAGGCCAGCACGGCGGCCCCCGTGGTGCGCAGCGCCCGGGCCACCCACGGGCGGCGGGCGAGGCCGAGGGCCAGCCACCGGCCCAGGTCGCGCAGGGACCGGGGCGACCACGCCGGGCGGGGCGCGGCGGGACCGGGGGACGGGGCGGTGCGGGGCATCCCGCCCAGCCTGACCCGGCCGGGCGGGCGCCGCACCCGGGCACCCGCCGCCCGGGCCGTCAGCGGGCGGTCGTGCCCGCCCGGGCCGCGCGCCTGCGGCGCAGGTGCGCCCGCAGCAGGGCGAGCAGCACCACGTTCAGCGCCGCCGCGCCGATCGCGAGCCCCACCTGCGCGGCCACGGGCCACGCGCCGGGGAACAGCACGAGGGGCAGGCTCCACGGGAGGCCGAACGGCAGCACCGCGAGCAGCGCCAGGCCCGCGCCGATGTTCGCGTCCTCGGTCGGCTGCGCGACCATCACCAGCAGCAGGACGGACAGCACGAGGACCACGGCGGCGTGCACGAGCAGCAGGCGGGGCACGCGGCGCGGGCGGCGGGCGGCGTCGGGGGAGGTCACGGCGGACATCCTGCCCGGTCCGCCGCCCGCCGTGCGCCGGACCCGCCGGGGAGCGCCGGCCCCCGCGCGGGCGGGCCGTCAGTACCGGAAGGTCGCCACGCGCTCGCGCAGGTCGGCCGACATTGCGGCGAGGTCCCGGACGGACCGCTCGACCTGCAGCAGCACGTCGCTGGACTGAGAGGCCGACGACGCCACCCCCGTGATGTTGGTGGCGATCTCGCCCGAGCCGGTGGCCGCCTCGGCAACCGAGCGGGACATCTCGGCGGTGGTCGCGGTCTGCTCCTCCACCGCCGAGGCGATCGTCATCTGGTAGTCGTTGATGCTCGCGATGATCTGAGAGATCTCCCCGATCGCGCCGACTGCGCCGGTGGTGTCGGCCTGGATCGCCTCGACCCGGCGGGCGATGTCCTCCGTGGCCTTGGCGGTCTCCTGGGCGAGCTCCTTGACCTCGCCCGCCACGACGGCGAAGCCCTTGCCGGCCTCGCCCGCGCGCGCCGCCTCGATGGTCGCGTTCAGCGCCAGCAGGTTGGTCTGCTCCGCGATCGAGGTGATCACCTTGACCACGTTGCCGATCTCCTGCGACGAGGAGCCCAGGCGCGCCACCTGGTCGTTCGTCACGGCGGCGGCCTCGGTGGCCCGGCCCGCGACCTTGGCGGCCTGCGAGGCGTTCTGCGCGATCTCCCGGATGGAGGCGCCCATCTCCTCGGCGCCGGCGGCGACGGTCTGCACGTTGCGGGAGACCTGCTCGGCGGCGGCCGCCACCACCCCGGCCTGCGAGGACGTGTCCTGCGACCGGGCGAGCACGGCGCCGCTCGCGCCGGACATCTGCTCGGCGGCCGCGGCGATCGTCGTCGCGGCGCCCGCTACCTGCGCCATGGTGCCGCGCAGCGACTCCTGCGCCGTGGTCAGCGCCCGCGCCATCCGGCCGAGCTCGTCGTCCGAGCGCACGGCGGGCACCACGGTCAGGTCGCCGCGGGACAGCGCGTCCAGCGACCGGCCGACCTCGGCGACCGTGCGGACCACCTGGCGGGTGACGAGCGCCGCGAGCAGGAGCGCCATGGCGACTCCGGCGACCAGCGCCACGACCAGGAGCGTGCGGGTGCTGCTGATGAGGGCGGTGCCGGCCGCGAACTCGTCCGCCGCGGCCTGCGCCTTCGCCGACGACTCGTCCGAGATCTGCTGCAGCGCGGCGTCACCCTCCGGGTACACGACCTCGTCGTACAGCGCGCGAAGCGTCTCGTCGTCCGCGCCGGCGTCGACGGCCGGGGCGAACTCCCGCGCGAAGGCCTCCTGGAACGCGGTCGCCCGGGTCGTCGCCTCCTCGACCCGCGCCGGGTCCGCGGCCAGCGGCGCGTACCCGTCCAGCAGGGCGAGCAGCTCCGTGTGCCGGTCGGCGATCTCGGCGGCCAGCGCCGGCCGGTCCGCCTCCGGGGTGAAGGCGTACAGGTTCACCCGCACGCGCGTGCCCTGTAGCTGCCGCTGCACCTCGTCCAGCATGTCGATCGGCCGCACGTCCTCCTCGTACAGCCTTTCCTGGCCCGCGCCGAGCCGCTGCACGCTCACCACGGCGAGCGTGGCCATGCCGGCGGCGACGACGGTCAGCACGGCGACGATCGCGCCGATCTTCACGGCGAGCGGGCGGCTGGCGAACCAGGACGACCGCGGGTGGACGGCGGGACGCGAGGCGGGCACGGGGGGCTCCTTCGGGCGAGGGTCGGCGCCGCACTTCCAGCGGCTCTCCCTGTCCGGTCGGCGACGTCGTCAACGATTCAACGACTCGTCCAGGTGGGCGTCCTCACAGGGTGAACCGCCCGTCCACCGGGAACCCCGCCCGGTCGCCTGCGCCGCTACCCCCCGCGCCCCGGTGCGCCGTCGCCTAGGGTGGCGCCGTGAGCGAGCCCGAGGACGCCCTGGCGCAGGCACCGCTGCTGCGCCGGCTGCACGAGCGGCACCCCGACGTCGACCTGGTGGTGCTGCCGGTCGCCCCGCCCGTCGCCGGGGAGGGCCCGGCGACCGGCGGTGCCGCCGACGGGCCGGTGCCGGTCACGCCCGCGGCCCTGGTCGCCGAGCACGAGACGGTCGCCGCGGTGCTGGCCGAGCTGGTCGCCGCCGGGGGCGCCGCCGGCGCGGGCGTCCCCTCGCCGGCGGACGCGGCCGGCGACGAGCCGGACCGCGAGCCCGGCGCCCGG
>JAPSIJ010000421.1 GCA_031178805.1 Cellulomonas sp.
GTGGCGGACGCCCCGCGCTCGGTGAGCGTCGAGAACATGATGATCGGCATCGTGTGCCGGGAGCGCCGCAGCGCGCGGACGGCCTCGATGCCGTTCATCTCCGGCATCTCGATGTCCATGGTCACGAGGTCGGGGGCGAGCTGGTCGACCTTCGCCAGGGCGATGCGCCCGTTGGAGGCGTAGCCGACCACCTCGATGTCGGGGTCGCGCGAGAGCGAGTCCGTCACCAGCCGGCGGACGACGACCGAGTCGTCGACCACCAGCACGCGGATCCTGGTCACGAGTGTCCCCTCACACATAGCACCGGCCGCACCGGCCGGGTTCGTGGTTCTGATCGGTCGGTGCGGCCGGTTCCTGAGCCGCCGGGCGCCCCGGAGGGCGTCGGTCAGTAGGTGAAACGCGCGACCCGCTCGTGCAGGTCGGCGGACAGCGACGCGAGGTCCGAGACCTGGTGCGAGACGGTGTCCAGGACGGTCGCGGAGCGGGCCGCCGCGCCGGCGACGCCGGTGATGTTCGCGGCGATCTCGCCCGACCCGGTGGCCGCCTCGGCCACCGACCGGGACATCTCCGTGGTGGTCGCGGTCTGCTCCTCCACCGCCGAGGCGATGGTCAGCTGGTAGTCGTTGATCCGCTGGATGATCTGCGCGATCTCCCCGATGGCGACCACGGCCGCGCCGGTGTCGGTCTGGATGGCCTCGACCCGGCGGGCGATGTCCTCCGTGGCCTTGGCGGTCTCCTGGGCCAGCTCCTTGACCTCGCCGGCGACGACGGCGAAGCCCTTGCCGGCCTCGCCGGCGCGCGCGGCCTCGATGGTCGCGTTCAGCGCCAGCAGGTTGGTCTGCTCCGCGATCGAGGTGATCACCTTGACCACGTTGCCGATCTCCTGCGAGGACGCCCCGAGCCGGGTGACCTGCTCGTTGGTGCTGGCGGCGACGTCGGTGGCCTGGCCCGCGACCTTCGCGGCCTCGGCGGCGTTCTGCGCGATCTCCCGGATGGAGGCACCCATCTGCTCGGCACCGGCGGCGACCGCCTGCACGTTGCGGGACACCTCCTCGGCGGCCGCGGCGACGACGCCGGCCTGGGCCGACGTCTCCTGCGACCCGGCGACCACGTCGCCGTTGGACGCGGTGAGCGTCGCGGCCGTGGTCTCGACCGACCCGGCCGCGGTGACCACCCCGGCCAGCGTGGACCGCAGCGACTCCTGCGCCTGGCCGAGCGCGGCGGCCATCCGGCCGGTCTCGTCCTGCCACGGCACCTCGGCGGTGACGGTGAGGTCGCCCTCGGCCATCGCCTCCAGCGAGCTCTGCACGCTGCGCACGGCCGTGGTGATCCGGCGGATCACCAGGACGGCGAGCAGGCCGGACAGCCCGGCGCCGACCACGAACGCGATCAGCAGCGCCAGGATGGTGCGGTCCACCTCGGCGCGGCTGTCGGCGAGGATCTGGTCCACCTGCGCGTCGACCTGGCCCTGCGCGAGCGCGAGCGCCCGGCCGGCCCAGTCCGGGTCCGCCGAGGCGTCGGCGGCGAGCGCGGTGCGCAGCGCGACCAGGTCGCCCTCGGCGACGATCGGCGCCAGCGTGCCGTCCCGGTACGCCAGCCAGGCGTCCCAGCGGTCGACGAAGTCGGCCCACTGCCGGGTGTCCGACTGCGGGTAGCCGGCGATCTTGTCGATCTGCGCGGCGACGTCCCGGTCGTTCCACGCCGCGGACTCCAGCAGCTGGGCCCGGACGGACTCGTCGGTGGCCTCGGCGGCGCGGTGCACCAGCAGGTGGCTGCGGGTCTGCGCCGTGCGCAGCTCCGACATCGCCGACTGCAGGTCGCCGGTCAGGCCGGACATCTCCTCGAGGTTCTGCCCGGCGCGGTACAGCGCCACGGCGCCGACGCCGCCGACGAGGGCGAACGTGCCGCCGAGCACCAGCAGGGAGACGGCGATCTTCAGGGCGACCGGGCGGTCCCAGAACCAGGACGCGCGGCGCCGGCGGGCCTGCGGGGCCCCGGTGCGGTCGACGGTGGCCATCAGCCCAGCTCCTCGGCGGTGTAGTAGCCGCCGGCCACGAGGACCTGGCGGTAGTTCTGCTCGGTGACCACCTGCGGGGTCAGCAGGTACGACGGGACGACCTTCACGCCGTTGTCGTACGAGCTGTTGTCGTTCGTCTCGGGCTCCGCGCCGTCCAGCAGCGCGCGCACCATCGAGACGGCGACCTCCGCGAGCTGGCGGGTGTCCTTGTAGACCGTGCCGTACTGCTCCCCCGCCGCGATCGACTGCGCGGAGGCGAGCTCGGCGTCCTGGCCGGTGACGACCGGCAGCGGCTGCGCGGTGCCGTAGCCCTCGGCCTTCGCCGCGTCGAGCACCGCGATCGAGATGCCGTCGTACGGCGACAGCACGCCGTCGAGCCGGCGGTCCGCGTACCGCGGCAGCAGGGTCGCCATCCGGGCGGTCGCGTTCTTCGGGTCCCACTTGTCGATCGCGATGGTCTCGAAGTCCGTCTCGCCGGACGGCACGACCAGCACGCCCCGGGCGAGGTACGGCTGCAGCACCTGCATCGCGCCCTCGTAGAACACGGTCGCGTTGTTGTCGTCGGTCGAGCCGGCGAACAGCTCGACGTTGTACGGGCCGGCGTCGCCGGTGGGCTCGCCCGCGGCGTCCAGCACCCCGAGGCCCTGCAGCAGCTGCGTCGCCTGCTGCACGCCGACCCGGGCGTTGTCGAAGGTGGCGTAGTAGTCGACGTCCGGCGACTCGCGGATCAGCCGGTCGTAGGCGATCACGGGGATGTCGGCGGCGGCCGCGTCGGCCAGCACGTCCTTGAGGGCGACGCCGTCGATGGA
>JAPSIJ010000422.1 GCA_031178805.1 Cellulomonas sp.
CCGGGCCGTGGGGGACGATGGGGGGATGACCGATCTGCTGTACGTCCACGGCGGCACCCCCCTCTCCGGGGAGATCACCGTCCGCGGGGCGAAGAACTTCGTCTCCAAGGCGATGGTGGCCGCGCTGCTCGGCGAGACGCCGAGCGAGCTGCGCAACATCCCGCAGATCCGCGACGTCGCCGTCGTCACCGGCCTGCTCGAGCTGCACGGCGTCCGCGTGGACGCCGACGCCGAGGCGGGCACCCTGCGCCTGGACCCGACCGACGTCGAGTCCGCGCACGTGGCCGACATCGACGCGCACGCGGGCTCCAGCCGCATCCCGATCCTGTTCTGCGGCCCGCTGCTGCACCGGCTCGGCGAGGCGTTCATCCCCGACCTGGGCGGCTGCCGGATCGGCGACCGGCCGATCAACTACCACCTGGACATCCTGCGGCAGTTCGGCGCCGTGGTGGACAAGCGGGAGAACGGCATCCACATCCGGGCGCCGCGCCGCCTGCAGGGCACCAAGATCACGCTGCCGTACCCGAGCGTCGGTGCGACCGAGCAGCTGCTGCTGACCGCGGTGCGCGCCGAGGGCATCACCGAGCTGACCAACGCAGCCATCGAGCCCGAGATCATGGACCTGATCAACGTCCTGCAGAAGATGGGCGCGATCATCTCGGTCGACACCGACCGCGTCATCCGGATCGAGGGCGTCGACCGCCTCGTCGGCTTCCAGCACACCGCGCTGGCGGATCGCATCGAGGCCGCCTCCTGGGCGTCCGCGGCGCTGGCGACCGGCGGCGACATCTACGTCCGCGGCGCCTCGCAGCCGGAGATGACGACGTTCCTCAACACGTTCCGGAAGGTCGGCGGCGAGTTCGCCATCGACGACGAGGGCATCCGGTTCTTCCACCCCGGCGGCGACCTGTCGTCGATCGTGCTGGAGACCGACGTGCACCCCGGGTTCATGACGGACTGGCAGCAGCCGCTGGTGGTGGCGCTGACCCAGGCGAAGGGCCTGTCGATCGTGCACGAGACCGTGTACGAGAACCGGTTCGGGTTCACCGACGCGCTGCGCGGCATGGGCGCGACCATCCAGGTCTACAAGGAGTGCCTGGGCGGGCGGCCCTGCCGGTTCGGCCAGCGCAACTTCTACCACTCGGCGGTCATCTCGGGCCCGACGCCGCTCACCGCCGCCGACATCGAGGTGCCGGACCTGCGCGGCGGGTTCAGCCACCTGATCGCGGCGCTGGCCGCCCAGGGCACCTCGCAGGTGCGCGGGATCAGCCTGATCGACCGGGGGTACGAGAACTTCACCGCGAAGCTCGAGGCGCTCGGCGCGAAGGTCGACCGGGACTGACCGGCGCCCGCGGGCGCCGTGAAGTGGGGGTTTACAACGGAGGAACGGCTCGGTTAGACAGGGTCCGCACCCCCTGTTGAGCCGGGTGGCGAACAGCCGCCGCCCACCTGGCCACTCGATGGCGAAGGAGCCACCCGTGAGCCAGACCTCCCTGACCCCTGCGCGCCCGCAGCCGGACCGCCGCGGCCCGTCCCGGCGCGCGTTCCTCGCCGGCCTGGGCGCGGTCGGCCTCGGCGCGACCGTCGCCGCCTGCTCCGGCGGGGGCTCCGCCTCCGGCGGCGGCGGCGGCGGGGGCGGCCGCACCGAGCTGCGCTTCTGGAACGGCTTCACCGGCGGCGACGGCCCGGTGATGCAGGAGCTCGTCGACCGGTTCAACGCCGAGCACGACGGCGTCAGCGTGCGGATGACCACGATGGAGTGGGCCGACTTCCACGCCAAGCTGCCGGCGGCGCTCACCTCGGGGCAGGGCCCGCACGTCGCGATCCAGCACCTCGACTCCCTGCCCACGTCGGCCGCCCGCGGCCTGCTGCTGCCGCTGGACGACGTCTCCGACGACCTCGGGCTGACGTCCGACGACTTCATCCGCACCGTGTGGGACGCCGGGCTGTACGACGGCGAGCGGTACGGCATCCCGCTGGACGTGCACCCGCTGGGCCTGTTCCTCAACACCGCGGTGCTCGCCGACGCGGGCCTGGACCCGGCCGACCCGCCGATGGACCGCGCGTCCTACGAGGCCGCGCTGGACGCGCTGCTCGCGCAGGGCGTCGCCGGCCACTGGATGAGCCCGCACACCTTCACCGGCGGGCAGACCCTGCAGTCGCTGATCTGGCAGTTCGGCGGCGACCTGTTCGACGCCGACGGCGCCCGGACCACGTGGCAGGAGGACGCGGGCGTCGAGGCGCTGTCCTGGATGGTCGACGCCGTGACGAAGGGCTGGAGCGTGCCGGACGTCGGCCAGGACGCCGACCTGATCGCGCTGCAGAACGGGCAGACGGCGTTCAACTGGAACGGCATCTGGTCGATCAACACGCTCGACCAGATCGGCGGCCTGGAGTGGGACGTCCGCCGGCTGCCGCGGATCGGCGGCGTGGACGCCGCGTGGGCCGGGTCGCACAACTTCGTGATGACCAAGCAGCGGGGCACCACCGACGACCAGCTCGAGGCCGCGCGCACCTTCATCAACTGGGTGTCGCAGCAGTCCGCGGCGTGGGCGGTCGGCGGGCAGGTGCCCGCCCGGATCTCGGCCCGGGACTCGGCGGAGTTCGCCGCGCTCGCGCCGCAGTCGGCGATCGCCGAGCAGGCCGACGACCTGCGGTTCCTGCCGGCGATCCCGGGCATCGGGGACGCGATCGAGGAGCTCTACACCGCGCTGAACGAGGCGGTGCTGCTCCGCGAGAGCCCCCGGACGGCGCTGGAGGCGGCCGCCGCGCGGGCCGACCAGGTGCTGGCCGGCAACCGCGACCGCTACGGCGCATGACCGC
>JAPSIJ010000423.1 GCA_031178805.1 Cellulomonas sp.
GGGAGTCCGGCCGCCGGGCCCGGGAGCCGCTCGCCGTCGCGGACGTGGTCCGGACCGCCTGCGCGCAGATCGACGCCTACGACCGCGTGGCCGTCGACGCCGTGGACGACCCGCAGCTGACCGCCTCCGCCGTGGTGCCGCTGGCCCACCTGGTCGCCGAGCTGCTGGAGAACGCGACCCGGTACTCCGACCCCCGGACCGAGGTCGCGGTGCAGGTCGTCCGCGACGGCGGCGACGTCACGATCGCGATCACCGACTCCGGGCTCGGCATGGACGCCACCGTGCTCGCCGAGGCGCGGGACCGGCTGAGCGCGACCGACCCCGCCACCCCGGGCGGCCGGATCGGGCTCGCGGTCGTGGGCCGGATCGCCCGGCGGCTCGGCGTCGCCGTCGACCTCGACTCGGTCGCGGGCGGCACGACGGCCACCGTGCGCGTGCCGGCGCGGATGCTGGTCGCGGACGACGACACGACCGCGACGGGCGGTACGGGTGCGACCCCGACGGTCCCGCCGGTCGCCCCCGAGGCCGACGCGCCCACCGCGTGGCACGAGGTCGTCCAGGCCCCGGCGCTCGCGGGGGAGGGATTCGCCCCCGCGGTCGTCACGCCCCTGGACGCGCCGCTCACCCGGCGCGGGGCGCACGCGGCGCCCGAGCCGCTCGACGGTCCGGAGCCGCTCGCGTCCGGCGGGTTCCTGCCCGCCGCCGCCCCGCCGGTGCCCGCCGCCGCGCCCGTGCCCGACCCGGCGCCGCCCGTGTCCGACCCGGCCCCGCCGGCGTTCGCGCCGGTGCCGCCGCCTGCCGAGCCCGCCTTCCCGGCGTTCTCCCCGCAGCCGGCCCCGCCCGCCGAGGTCCCGGCCGCGTTCGTTCCGGTGCCGTCCGCGCCCGCCGAGCCCGCACCCCCCGAGCCCGCACCCCCCGAGCCCGCGCCCGGGTTCGCGCCGGTGCCGCCCGCGGCGGTCCCGTCGCAGACCGACGGGTGGTTCGTCCCCGCGGCCGGCGATTCCGGCAGGGACGCCGCCGACCCGGCGCTCCGGGACGAGGTGCTCGCCGAGCTCGGCCGCCTGTCCGGCTACACGCCGGCCCGGGTGGCCGCCGAGCCGGCGCCCGCGCTGGAGCGCCGCACCGCCCGGGTCGTCGCGGAGCCGCTCGCGGAGAACCGCGGCCCCGCCGACCGGGACGCGAGCACCGTGCGCCGCCGGTTCTCCGCCTTCCAGTCCGCCACCGGCCGAGGCCGCCGGCGATGACACCCGTCCCTCCCGCCCTGATCCGAGGAGCTGCTGTGCCCGATCCCGTCCGTCCGCCCTCCTTCGGCTGGCTGCTCGACAGCACCGTGCGCAGCGTGGCCGGCGCCCGGTTCGGCCTGCTGGTGTCCAGCGACGGCCTGCTGATGGCCGTCTCCGCGCAGCTCGACCGCACCACGGGTGACCAGCTCGCGGCCGTCGTCTCCGGCATCTCCGGGCTGGCCCGGGGCGCCGCGCGCATGATCGGCGGCGCCACCGTCAGCCAGGCCGTCATCGAGTACGACGCCGGCTTCCTGGTGCTGATGACCGTCTCCGACGGTTCCATCCTCGCGCTGGGCGCCGACCTGTCCGCCGACGTCGGCGCGGTGGGCTACGAGATGGCGGTCCTCGCGGAGGGCGCCCAGGCGGCGCTCACCCCGCAGCTCGTGGCCGAGATGCGCCGGGACCTGCCGGTCGACGGCGCGGTCCGGACGGCAGCGGAGTGAGCGATGCGGGAGACCCACGACCCGGGCGACGTCTCGGGGCTGCGGCCGTACGTCCTGACCGGCGGCCGGGTGACCGCCGAGGGCGTGGCCTTCGACATGCTCGTCGCCGTCACCCCCGGGACGGCCGTGCGGCCGCGCACCCGGGAGGGGCGCGAGGTGCTGCGGGCGCTCGGCGACTCCTACCTGACGGTCGCCGAGGTGGCGGCGCGGCTGCGGCTGCCGCTGGGCACGACCCAGGTCCTCGTGGCCGACCTGTCCGCCGCCGGCGTGGTCCGGCTGTTCGGGGCGTGGTCCGCGGGGCAGGACCCCACGGACGGACACCACCACACGTTGGCGCTGCTCGGGAGTGTGATTGATGGAATCGGCGAACTCTGACCCGGTCCCGGCCCGCGGGGGCGCGCCCGCCACCGCGGAGCCGGCACCCGTGGTCGTGAAGGTCATCGTGGCCGGCGGCTTCTCGGTCGGGAAGACGACGTTCATCGGCTCGATCTCGGACATCGAGCCGCTGAGCACCGAGGCGGCGATGACGGAGCACTCGCTGGGTGTCGACGACGCCGGCGAGCGCGCCACGCGCAAGGTCTCCACCACCGTGGCCATGGACTTCGGGCGCATCGCGCTCCCGGGCCGGCTGTGGCTCTACCTGTTCGGCACGCCCGGGCAGGACCGGTTCGTCTTCATGTGGGACGACCTGGCCCGCGGTGCCGTGGGCGCGGTCGTGCTGGTGGACACCGGCCGGCTGGAGCAGAGCTTCCAGGCGATCAGCTACTTCGAGTCCCGGGGCGTGCCGTTCGTCGTGGCCGTCAACTGCTTCGACGGCGTCGCCCGGCACGGGCTCGACGAGATCCGGGACGCGCTCGCCGTGCCGGCGGACGTGCCCGTGGTCTACACGGACGCCCGCTCGCGGCAGGCGACGAAGGAGACCCTGGTCCGCCTGGTGCGGCACGCGATGGACCGGATCCAGCATGCCGCCTGATCCCGCGCCCGCCGCGCCGGTGCGGACGGTGGGCCCCGACGAGCTGTTCTTCTCGATGACCGACGGCAAGGGCGTGATCACCGCCGCGAACGCGGTGTTCACGCGCCTGTCGGCGTTCGGGCG
>JAPSIJ010000047.1 GCA_031178805.1 Cellulomonas sp.
GGCTGGCCGGCGTAGTCGGTCCCGGCGACCTCGACGGGGCCCTGCCGGTCGTCGACGGCCCACTGCGTGAAGGAGCCGTCGCCGGAGACGTAGCCCTGGTCGGCGACGTCCGCGTCGCCGGAGCCGGACCCGGAGCCGGAGCCCGACCCGCAGGCGGCGAGCGCCAGGACGGTGCCGACGACGAGCGCGGCGAGCGGGCCGCGCGCCCGGGTGCTCACGCGCCCGCCACGGCGGAGGCGCCGGGCAGCAGGTCGGCGGCGGGCTCGGTGTAGGACAGCCGCACGAGGCGGTCGTCCTCGTAGACGAGGCTGGTCAGCGAGGCGAGGGAGCACTGCCGCCGGCGCGGGTCGTGCCAGAGGCGGCGGCCCTCCAGGGCGAGGCGGGTCACCCAGATCGGCAGCTGGTGGCTGACGAGGACGGCCTCGTGGCCGCGCGCGGCCTCGCGGGTGCGGTCGACGACGTCGAGCACCCGGGCGACCTGCTCGCGGTACGGCTCGCCCCAGGACGGCCGGAACGGGTTGACCAGCAGCGGCCAGTGCCGGGGGTGCCGCAGGGAGCCGTCGCCGACGCCGAAGGTGAGGCCCTGGAACTGGTTCTCGGCCTCGAGCAGCCCCTCGTCGGTGATCACGGGCAGGTCGAGCGCGGCGGCGATCGGCGCCATGGTCTCCTGCGCGCGCTGCAGCGGGGAGGCGACGAGGACGGTGACGTCCCGCCGGGGCCCGTCGAGCCCGCCGGACAGGTGCGCGGCGACGCGCTCGGCCATCTGCTGCCCGCGCTCGGACAGGTGGTATCCGGGCAGCCGCCCGTAGAGCACGCCGGTGGGGTTGTGCACCTCGCCGTGGCGCATGAGGTGGATCGTGGTCGCGACCATGGGCCCAGTGTCGCAAACGGACCTGGGTGGTCGTGCCGGGCGGGGACTAGCCGCGGTCCTCCGCGGCGGCGGCCGCCTGGGCGCACCCGGCCTGCAGGGCGGCGCCGACGGCGGCCATCGCGGTGCCCAGCGCCTGCATCTGCGTGGGGGTGAGCACGTCGACGAGGTGCGCGCGGACGGACTCGACGTGCGCGGGGGCGGCGGCGACGAGCCGCTGCCAGCCGACCTCGGTCATGGTGCAGTTCACACCGCGGGCGTCCTCGAGGCACGGCGCGCGCTCGACGAGGCCGGCGGCCTCCATCCGGCGGACGGTGTGGGTGAGGCGGCTGCGGGAGTGCGCGAGCTCGCCGGCCAGCTCGGACATCCGCAGGGTGCGGCCGGGCGCCTCGGACAGCCGCACGAGCACCTCGTACTCGCCGAGGGAGAGGCCGGACTCCTCCTCGAGGTCGTGCGCGAGGACGTCCAGCAGCCGCGCGGTGCCGTCGCGGAACGCGCGCCAGGCACGCTGCTCGTCGGCGGACAGCCAGCGGACGTCGTCGTGGGCCCGCGGCGGCCGCGCCGCCCCGGCCGGGTCCCCCGGGGTGGTCCCGGCCGTCGTCCCGGTCGCCGTGCTCGTCGTCATGGCCGTCTCCTCACCCTGCTCGCTGTGACGTCCGTCGCCGATCGTCCCACGGCTCTTGCGCCGCCGTCAGCACTGTAGTAGAAATCTCAACTATCCGCAGTTGATGCTTCAACATTTCTCAGCAGGAGGCCACCATGTCGACCACGACGCTCCCCACCGCCCTCACCGCCGGCACCTGGGCGATCGACCCCTCGCACACCGAGGCGTCCTTCACCGTCCGCCACGCGGGCATCTCCAAGGTCCGCGGCACGGTCGCGGTGACCTCCGGCACGATCACGGTCGCCGAGGACCTCACGCTGTCCGGCGTGACCGCGGCGCTCGACCCGTCGACCATCAACACCGGTGACGCGAACCGCGACGGCCACCTGAAGTCGGCCGACTTCTTCGACCTGGAGAAGTTCGGCGAGTGGACCTTCGCCTCGACCGCGGTCCGCGCGGACGGCGAGGACTACGTCGTCACCGGCGACCTGACCATCAACGGCGTGACCAAGCCGGTCGACCTGGCCGTCGAGTTCGGCGGCGCGGCCACCGACCCGTTCGGCAACCAGCGCGCCGGCTTCTCCGCCTCGGTGACGATCTCCCGCAAGGACTTCGGCATCACCTGGAACGCGGCCCTCGAGGCCGGCGGCGTCCTGGTGAGCGACAAGGTCGTCATCGGCCTCGAGGTCTCGGCCATCAAGCAGGCCTGAGCCCCTCGCCCCCGGACCCCGGGGGCCCACGGACCGGAGGGCCCGATCGCGCACCCCCCTGCCGCGATCGGGCCCTTCGCCCGTCCGCGCCTCAGTCGGCGGCGGGCACCGGCGCGCCGTCGGCGGAGCGCCGCCGCGCGTGGAACCCGAGGATCTGCAGCTCGGACCCGAGGTCGACCTCGCGGACGTCGACGCCCTCGGGCACCCGCACGGTCCGCGGCGCGAAGTTGAGGATGCCGGTGACGCCCGCCGCGACGAGCCGGTCGGTGGTCGCCTGGGCGGCGGAGGCGGGGGTGGCGACGACGGCGATGCTGGCGCCGGCGCCCACGACGACCTCCTCGAGCCGGTCGGCGTGCTGCACGACGTGCCCGGCGACGGTGGTGCCGACGAGCGCGGGGTCGGCGTCGACCAGGCCGACGAGGACGAAGCCGCGGTCGGCGAACCCGGAGTAGTTGGCGAGCGCGTGCCCCAGGTTGCCGATGCCGACGATGACGAGCTGGCGCTCCTCGGTCATGCCGAGCGCCTGCGCGATCTGCCGCCGCAGGTGGTCGACCTCGTAGCCGACGCCGCGCCGGCCGCCGGCGCCGAGGTAGGACAGGTCCTTGCGCAGCTGCGCGGGGGACGCGCCGACGAGCTCGGCCAGCTGGTCGGAGGAGGTCGTGGTCACGCCCTCGGAGGCGAGCCCGCCGAGGGAGCGCAGGTATCCCGGCAGGCGGGCGACGGTGGTCGGCGGCAGGGCTCGCACACCGCACAGACTAGGCGGTCGGGGCGCCACCCAGGGCGTCACCGAGCCGGTGGGGGTCGATCTGCCAGTACCCCACCCGGCGGCCGTCGACCTCGACGACGGGGAGCAGCTCGCCGTAGGCCTCGGCGAGGGACCGGCCGTCGGCGGCGGTGCCCCCGGCGTCGACGTCCACCTCCGTCCAGGGCTCGCCCCGGGCGCCGGCCACGGCGGCCACCACCTCGCGGGCGGCGTCGCACAGGTGGCAGCCGGGGCGGGAGTACAGGACGACGCGGGCGGGGGCGGAGGTCGGCACGGGCACGAGCCTAGGCATCTGGCTACAGTGGCCGCGTGCCCGAGCCGACCGAGCCGCCGACCGGCGCCGCCGTCCCGCCGGGCCGCGTGGCGGCGTTCTTCGACGTCGACAACACGATCATCCGGGGCGCGAGCTCGTTCCACCTCGCCGTCGGCCTGTACCGGCGCGGGTTCTTCCAGCGGGGGGACATCGTCCGGTTCGCCGTGCACCAGGTGCGCTACCTGCTGTTCGGGGAGAACAAGGAGCAGATCGACGAGGTCCGCTCGCGCGCGCTGGAGATCATGCACGGCCGGTCGGTCGCGGAGGTCGTGGCGATCGCCGAGGACATCTACGACGAGGTGCTGTCGCTGCGGATCTTCCCCGGCACGCAGCGCCTGCTGGACCAGCACATCCGCGCGGGGCACGAGGTGTGGCTGGTGACGGCCACGCCGGTGGAGATCGCGGAGATCATCGCCCGCCGGCTGGGCACCACGGGCGCGCTCGGCACGGTGGCGGAGCACACGGACGGGTTCTACACCGGCCGGCTGGTCGGCGACCTGCTGCACGGCAAGGCGAAGGCCTCGGCGGTGCGCGCGCTGGCCGAGAAGGAGGGCATCGACCTGTCCCGGTCGTTCGCCTACGGCGACTCGACGAACGACGTGCCGATCCTGTCGGAGGTCGGCTTCCCGTGCGCCATCAACCCCGAGGGGCGCCTGCGCCGGCACGCCGCGGAGGTGGGCTGGCCGGTGCGCGAGTTCCGCGGCCGCCGGAACGCGACGCGCCGCGGGGTGGACGCCGCGACGGTGGCCGGCTCCGCGTGGGTGGCCGGGCTGGTGGTGCGCGCGGTGCGCCGCGCGATCCGGGCCCGCTGGGGCGGCCGGTGACCGCCGTGCGGCCGGCGCGGCACGGCGAGGCGCCCGCGCTGGCGGACCTCGCGGCGGCGACGTTCCCGCTGGCCTGCCCGCCGTCGTCGACGCCGGAGGACCACGCGGCGTTCATCGCGGCGCACCTGACCCCGGAGCACTTCGGGATCTACCTGGCCGACCCCACGCGGGACCTGCTGGTCGCGGAGGAGGACGGCGCCCTGGTCGGGTACACGATGCTGGTGGCCGGTGAGCCCTACGACGGGGACGTCGCGGCGGTGGTCCCGCTGCGGCCGACCGTCGAGCTGAGCAAGTGCTACGTGCTGCCCGGCCGGCACGGCGGCGGGGTGGCGGACGCGCTGATGGCGGCGAGCCTGGACGCCGCCCGGGCCCGCGACGCGGCGGGGGTGTGGCTCGGCGTGAACGGCGAGAACGCCCGGGCGCAGGCGTTCTACCGGCGCTCGGGGTTCACGGTGGTCGGCGACCGCCGGTTCACCGTGGGCGACCAGGTGCACCACGACCTGGTGCTGCACCAGGCCCTCTGACCGACCCGGCGGGCCGCCGGCACCCCGCAGGGCACCGGCGGCCCGGCGGCGGGCGTCAGGCGCCGAGCCGGACCACGTTCCAGGAGACCGGCGGAACCTGCACGGTGAGCCGGCCGCCGTCGATCGCGGCGGTGTCGTTGGCGCGCGGGACGACGGAGGTGTCGTCGTCGGCGGTGGCGACCCAGGTGTGGTCGGGGTTGGACAGGCTGGTCGCCTCGAGCACCCGCAGGCCCGGGATGGACCGGGTGTCGACCTCGAGCGTGACGGTCTCGGTGGTCGAGCGGTTCACGGCGAACAGCGTGGTGGCGCCGGTCTCCGGGTCGCGCGTGGCCACCGCGTCGACGAGCGGGGCGTCGCCGAACTTCGCCGTCTCGTAGGTCGGGGCCTCGACGGCCACCTGCAGCACGTCGCCGGCGGCGTACCGGGACGCCTGGGCGAACGGGTGGAAGGTGGTCTGCTTCCACACCCGGCCGCCGGGCTCGGTCATGATCGGGGCGATCACGTTGACGAGCTGGGCGAGCGAGGCGGAGTGCACCCGGTCGGTGTGCCGGAGCAGCGAGATGAGCAGGTTGCCCACCACCACGGCGTCGGCGACGTTGTACTTGTCCTCCAGCAGCACCGGCGCGACGGGCCAGTCGTCGCCCGACGGCGGCACGGACTCGGCGCGCTTCTGGTACCAGACGTTCCACTCGTCGAAGGAGATGTGGATCCGCTTGGCGAGCTTCTTGTGCGCGCGCACGCCGTCGGCGACGGCGGACACCGAGTCGATGAAGTGGTCCATGTCGACCGCCGACGCGAGGAACGAGCCGAGGTCGCCGTCCTCCTCCGCGTAGTACGCGTGCGCGGAGATGTAGTCGACGAACTCGTACGTCTCGGAGAGCACCGTCTGCTCCCACTGCCCGAACGTCGGCATCGGCACGCCGGAGGAGCCGCAGGCGACGAGCTCGAGGTCGGGCTGCACCATCCGCATGGCGCGCGCGGTCTCGGCGGCGAGCCGGCCGTACTCGTGCGCGGTCTTGTGGCCGATCTGCCAGGGGCCGTCCATCTCGTTGCCCAGGCACCACATCTTGATGCCGTAGGGGTCGGCCGCGCCGTTCGCCCGCCGCTGGTCGGACAGGGCGGTGCCGCCCCGCACGTTGCAGTACTCGAGCAGGTCGAGGGCCTCCTGCACGCCGCGGGTGCCGAGGTTCACCGCCATCATCGGCTCGGTGCCGGACGCCCGGCTCCAGCGCAGGAACTCGTCGACGCCGACCAGGTTCGGGTCGGTGGAGTGCCAGGCGAGGTCCAGCCGGCGGGGGCGCTGCTCGCGCGGGCCGACGCCGTCCTCCCAGCGGTAGCCGGACACGAAGTTGCCGCCCGGGTACCGCACGGTGGAGACGCCGAGCTCGCGGGTGAGCTCGATGACGTCGCCGCGGAAGCCGTCGGCGTCGGCGGTGGGGTGCCCGGGGTCGTGGATGCCGGTGTACACGCACCGGCCGAGGTGCTCGACGAACGCCCCGAAGGTGCGGCGGCGGACCGGACCGACGCGGAAGGCGGGGTCGATGGTCAGGGTGACGGTGGTCATGTGCTGTGCAGCTCCCTCGCTGACGGCTTCTACATCGTTGTAGAGCCATCCTGCCCAGCAGGTGGCCCCGGGGTCAACCATGCACCCGCACGGGTCCGCGCGGCACGTCCGGCACGGCCCCGACCGTGACCAAACCGTTGCTTGACCGTGCGCGCCCGGCCGTGCCACTCTCTCCAACGTTGTAGTTCAACGATGTAGAACACGAGGTCAGAGTCGACCCGTGCCCGCTCCCGGCCTGACGGCCGCGGCTCGCGCGCGCCTCGACCTCGCGGTCCACGAGTGGAGGCAAAGGCGCAATGACCACGACACGAACCCGGGCGGCCGCTCTCGCGATCGCCGGCGCGCTGGCTCTGACGGCGTGCGGCTCCGGCGGCGGCGGGGAGGGCGGCGACGGCGACGCCCTGACGTTCATGTTCCGCGGCGGCGCGGACGAGAAGGCCGCGTACCAGGCGGCGATCGACAAGTTCACCGAGGACACCGGCGTCGAGGTCGAGATGACCGTCACCGACGCCGACCAGTACGCCACCAAGCTCCAGGCGGCGGTGTCCGGCAACAAGGTGCCGGACGTGTTCTACATCGAGCAGGCCAACCTGCAGTCCTACGTCGCCTCGGGCGTGCTGATGGACATCACCGACCAGGTCGAGGAGTCCGGCGTCGACCTCGACAACCTCTGGGAGTACGGCGTCGACTCCTACCGGTTCGACGGCACGCTGCAGGGCACCCCGGAGGGCCGGCTGTACGGGCTGCCGAAGGACGTCGGCCCGTTCGCGTTCGGCTACAACAAGACGATGCTGGAGGCCAACGGCATCCCGCTGCCCGACCCCGACGTGCCGTACACGCTCGAGGAGTTCCGCCAGGTCGCGCAGCAGCTCACCCAGGACACCGACGGCGACGGCGCGCTCGACCAGTGGGGCACCGGCCTGAACGTGCAGTGGAACCTGCAGTCGCTGGTGTGGAGCAACGGGGCCGACTTCACCAACGAGGACCGCACCGAGGTCACGGTGGACACCCCGGAGTTCGCCGAGGCGCTGCAGTACTTCGCCGACCTCACGCTGGTCGACGGCGTCACCCCGTCCGCGTCCGAGGCCGCGACGCTGGACACCTACCAGCGGTGGATGGCCGGCGAGATCGGCTTCTTCCCCGTCGGCCCGTGGGACGTCAGCGTCTACAACGAGCTCGACTTCGACTACGACCTGATCCCCTGGCCCGCCGGCAGCACCGGCGAGTCCGCCACGTGGATCGGCAGCCTCGGCATCGGCGTGTCCGGCACGTCGAAGAACCCCGACGCCGCCGTGCAGCTCGCCACGTACCTGTCGACCGACCCGACGGCGCAGCAGACCCTGGTCGACGCGGAGATCCAGGTCCCGAACCTGATCGACATGGCCGAGGAGTGGGCGGGCGCCGCCGACGCCAAGCCGGCCAACCGCCAGGAGTTCCTCGACATCGTCCAGGACTACGGCCGCGCGATGCCCGCCGCGTTCACCTACGGCGCGCAGTGGTACGACGAGCTCTGGGTGAACATCCAGCCGGTGCTCGACGGGCAGCAGACCGCCGCCGACTACCTCGCCGAGGTGCAGCCGAAGATGCAGGCGCTGCTCGACGAGTCCAACACCAACGCCGAGATGGCGGGCGGCGGGGCCTGATGTCCCGGACCACCACCGAGGCCACCCCCGTCCCGGCCGCGCCCGCCGCGGGCGTCGTCCCGCCCGGCCGCGCCGGGCGGGGCGGCCCCGCCCGGCGCGCCGCCTCCCCGCGGCGAGCCACCCCGGCGATGCGCCGGCTGCACCGCACGGAGCACCGCTGGGCGGCCGCGTTCGTGGCCGCGCCGGTGCTGGGCTTCCTCGTGTTCACGCTGTACCCGCTGGGCTACGCGCTGTACGCCTCGCTGACCCAGTGGAACGGCCTGACCGCGCCGCGGTTCATCGGCCTGGACAACTACACCCGGCTGCTGAGCGACCCCTACTTCCGGCAGACGCTGGGCAACACGGCGTTCTACCTGATCGGCATCCCGATCGGCCTGGTGCTCGCCCTGCTGCTGGCGATCGCGCTGAACCGGAAGATCCCCGGCCAGACCGCGTTCCGCACGATCTACTACGTGCCGGTGATCTCCTCGCTCGCGGCCATCGCGATCGTCTGGCAGTTCGCCTACAACGGCGACTTCGGCCTGGTGAACCAGGTCCTGGCGTGGGTCGGGATCGAGGGGCCGAACTGGCTGCAGAACACCGCGACGGTGAAGCCGGCCATCATCATCCTGGCGGTCTGGAAGGGCCTCGGGTACTCGATGCTGCTGTACCTGGCCGCGATCCAGTCGGTGCCCCGGTCGCTGTACGAGGCGGCGTCGCTCGACGGCGCCAACGGCTACCAGCGGTTCCGCTCGATCACCCTGCCGATGGTGCGCCCGGTGACGTTCTTCCTCGTGGTCACGAACATCATCGCGGGGTCGCAGATCTTCACCGAGATCAACATCATGACGCCGACCGGCGGGCCGGAGTTCAGCTCCGCCTCGATCGTCTACTACATCGTCCGCCAGGCGTTCCGGTACCAGCAGATGGGCTACGCCACGGCGATGTCCGTCGTGCTCGGCCTGATCGTCTTCGTCGTCACCCTGATCCAGTTCCGCCTGAACCGGCGCAACTCGTTCAGCATCGACTGAAGGGGCGAGGAGCACCCATGAGCCGCAGAACCCCCCTGAGCACCACCGCGCAGAACCGCCTGGTGAACACGGTGCTGTTCGTCGTCCTCGCGCTCGGCGCCGTCGTGATGCTGGCGCCGCTGCTGTGGATGGTCACCACGTCGCTGAAGACCAAGGCGGACGTGTTCGCGCTGCCGCCGGTGTGGATCCCGGACCCGCCGCAGTGGGACACGTTCACCCGGATGTGGACCGACACCGCCGTGCTGTCCGGCCTGAAGAACAGCGTCGTCGTGGCGGGCACCGTCACGGTCGTCGGGTCGGTGACCTCCTCGCTGGCGGCGTTCGCGCTGGCGAAGATGCGCCTGCCGTTCAAGAACGCGATCTTCCTCGGCCTGCTGGCCGGGCTGATGATCCCCTACCCGACGCTGATGATCCCGCAGTTCGTGATGTTCTCGACGATCGGCTGGGTCGACACCCTGCTGCCGCTGATCGTGCCGCTGCTGTTCGGCAACATCGTGATGATCTTCTTCCTGCGGCAGTACCTGACGAGCGTCCCGGACTCCATGGTCGAGGCCGCGAAGATCGACGGGGCGTCGTACCTGCAGATCTTCGGCCGGATGATCTTCCCGCTGATCCGGCCGGCGATCGCCGCGCAGTTCATCCTCTGGTTCATGACGATCTGGAACGACTACCTCGCGCCGATCCTCTACCTGAACTCGGAGTCGAAGCAGACGCTGCAGGTGGTCATCGCCAACCTGAACGTCGAGTACGCGACGCAGCGCGACTACCCGCTGATCATGGCGGCGTCGTTCGTGGCGCTGCTGCCGCTGCTGGTGGTGTTCCTGCTGTTCCAGCGGCAGATCATCGAGTCGGTCGCGCTGACGGGGGCCAAGGGATGACCGCGACGGAGCCGGCGGTCGACACCGCCGCCTGGGCCGCGCGGCACGCGCACGACCCGACGGCCGTGCGGGACGACGACGGCACGTACTGGCTGTTCTCCACCGACGCGTACGCCGGCGGCCCGCTCCCCCGGGCCGGCGTGCAGGTGCGCCGGTCCCGCGACCTGGTCACGTGGGAGCTCCACGGCTGGGCGCTGGACGGCGTGCCCGCGGCGGCGGCCGCCTGGACCGGGGCCGGCGGGCTGTGGGCGCCGGACGTGGTCCGGGTGCCCGACGCGGTGGCCGTGCCGGCGGACGAGCGCTGGCGGATGTACTGGTCCGCCTCGACGTTCGGCTCCCGGACGTCCGCGATCGGCCTCGCCACGGCGCCGCACCCCGCGGGGCCGTGGCGGGACCGCGGGCTGGTGGTCACCAGCCGGCACGAGACCGACGGGCCGAACGCGATCGACGCGAACGCCGTGGTCGACGCCGACGGCCGGCACTGGCTGGTCTACGGGTCGTTCTTCGGCGGCATCCACGCCCTCGAGCTGGACCCGGCCACCGGGTTCGTCCGCGGCACGGACGGCTCGCCGACCGCGGGGCCCGGCGTGCTGGTCGCCCGGCGGCCGCCGCACGTGGACGGGGCGGTCGAGGGGGCCTTCGTGCTCCCCCGGCCCGGCGGCGGCTACGCGCTGCTGACCTCGTACGACTCGCTGTTCGCCAGCTACCACCTCCGGGTGGCGGCGGGCCCGGCGGTCACCGGCCCGTTCCGCGACGTGACGGGCGCGCTCGCCACCGACGTCGCCGCGGACCCGGTGGGCAGCACGGTGCTGGCCGGCCACCGGTTCCCCGGCGGCCCCGGGCGGCTCGCGCCGGGGCACGCGTCGGTGCTGACCGAGCCGCGGCCCGGCGGCGGCGTGCGGCACCTGCTGGTGCACCACGTCCGGGACGCCGACGACCCCGAGCAGCACGAGGTGCAGGTGCGCCGGGTGGTGTGGACGACGGGCGGCTGGCCGCTGGTGTCGCCGCAGCCGTGGGCCGGCGCGCCGGAGCTGGGCGGGCGCGAGCAGGACGACGAGCGGTCGTGGCCGGCGTCCGTCGACGGGCTCGCCGGCGACTGGGACGTCGTGCCGTTCGACCGCGGCGACGTGCTCACCCCGGCGGTCCGCCGGACCGTCACGGCCGACGACCTCGCCGGCGTCACCGCGCACGGCGCCGGGCGGTTCACCTGGACCCGGGACGGTCACGCCGTCGAGGCGGTCGTGCTCCCGTCCTGGGACGAGGTGCGGGACCGGCCCGCGCTCTCCGCCGCCGCGCTGGACACCGGCACCGGCGTGGTCACCGTCGCGACGCGGGTGCCGCGGTGACGGCGGCGACCGCGGGCACCCGCGAGGGGACGCCGGCCGGCACCGCGGCGCGCCGGGTGCCGGTGCACCAGGGCGGCGACGACGTCCCGGGCTGGGCCGGTGCCCTGATGCGCTGGCTGCGGGCGGGCACCCGGCTGGTCGCGGTGAACGTGCTGGTCCTGCTCGGCACGCTGCTCGGCGGCGTCCTGCTCGGGGTGCTCCCCGCGCTCGGCGCCGCGGGGTCCGTGCTGGCGGCGACCGCGGCCGGGGCGGCGCCCGAGTCGGTGTGGCGGGCGTTCTGGCCGGCCTACCGGGCGGGCTTCCGCCGGCTGAACCGGCTGGGCGCACCCCTCCTGGTCGCCGGGGTCCTGCTGACGGCGGACGCGCTGGCGCTGCCGGCGCTCGCCGCCGCGGCCGGCTCGGGCCCCGCCGCCGTGGCCGCCACGGGGGTGCTGCTGCTCGGCGCCGGGGTGCTGGTGCTCGGCGCGTGGTTCCTGCCGGTGGCCCGCCGGTACGACGAGCCGTTCGGCCGGACCTGGCGGTTCCTGGTGCTCGCCCCGCTCACCTCGCCGGGCACGTCGCTCGCGGTGCTGGTGACCCTGGCCGCGCTGGGGTTCGCCGCCTGGCACCTGACCGTGCTGCTCCCCCTCGCGGCCGTCGCGGCCGCCGTGCTCCTCACGGGCCTGGTCGTCGACCACCGCCTGGACCGCCTCGACGCCACCCCCCGCTGACCCGCCC
>JAPSIJ010000424.1 GCA_031178805.1 Cellulomonas sp.
CGTTCAGCACGCCGAGGCCCGCGAGCACGATGCCGACCAGCAGGATCCCCCGCAGGTCGGCCTCGGGCGCCAGGGAGCGCAGGTCGAGGGCGTGCTCGCCGCTGAGCACGTTGAGGTGCGTGGCGCCCGTTGCCCACGCGGCGAGCACCCCCGTGGCCAGCAGCCCGCCGAGCGTGCCGAGCAGCGCCGTCGACGTCCGCACGGACACCCCGTGCGCGAGGTAGAGCAGCGCGAACATCAGCGCCGAGGCGGTGACCAGGGCCACCGGGAGCGCCGGCCGGCCCTCCAGCAGCGCCGGCACGGTGAACCAGAGGATGCCGCCGACCGACACCGCCAGGCCGGCGAGCGCGCCGAGCCCCCGCAGCCGCGCCACGGCCAGCACCAGCACCCCGAGCACGGCGGCGAGCAGGGCCATCGGCGGCCCGCGCACCAGGTCGACGAACACGTACGGCGCCGCCCCGGCCGCCTGCGGCAGGCTGAGCACCCGGATGCGGTCGCCGACCTCGATCACCTCGAGGTACTCGGGCGCGACCTGCACGGAGATGCTCTCCCCCGCGTCGGTCTCGGCGAGCAGCACCGGGCCGCTGGCCGCATCGGCCAGCAGCTCGACGTCGGTGGTGGTCACCTCGGAGTAGGACGAGCCCTCCGGGGTGGTCTCCAGGGTCGGGCGGTCGTCGGACCGCGGCCACAGCGCGACGAGACCGGCCACGGTCGCCGCGAGCGCGACGGCCAGCAGCACGACGACGACGGCGCGGGCCCGCCCGCCGACCCGGAGGTCGTCGGGCGCGCCCGCGCCGTGCGCGTGGTGGGAGCCCAGGGGTCAGGCCCCGACGAGCCGCTGCGCCAGGTACCCGGTCACCTGGTCGAGCGCGACGCGCTCCTGCGACATGTCGTCGCGGTGCCGGATGGTGACGGCCTGGTCGTCGAGGGTGTCGAAGTCGACCGTGATGCAGAACGGCGTGCCGATCTCGTCCTGCCGGCGGTACCGGCGGCCGATGGCGCCCGCGTCGTCGAAGTCCACGTTCCAGCTCCTGCGCAGCTCCGCGGCGAGGTCGCGGGCCTTCGGCGACAGCTGCTCGTTGCGGGACAGCGGCAGCACCGCGGCCTTGACCGGGGCCAGGCGCGGGTCGAGCTTGAGGACCGTGCGCTTGTCGACGCCGCCCTTCGCGTTCGGCGCCTCGTCCTCGGTGTAGGACTCGATGAGGAAGGCCATCAGCGACCGGGTCAGCCCCGCGGCCGGCTCGATGACGTAGGGCACCCAGCGCTCGTCCTTCGTCTGGTCGAAGTACGACAGGTCCTGCCCCGAGTGCTCGGTGTGCGTCTTGAGGTCGAAGTCGGTGCGGTTGGCGATGCCCTCGAGCTCGCCCCACTCCGAGCCGCTGAAGCCGAACTTGTACTCGATGTCGACCGTGCGCTTGGAGTAGTGCGACAGCTTCTCGGCCGGGTGCTCGTAGTGCCGCAGGTTCTCGCGGGCGATGCCGAGGTCGACGTACCAGTCGGTGCGCGCGTCGATCCAGTACTGGTGCCAGGTCTCGTCCGTGCCGGGCTCGACGAAGAACTCCATCTCCATCTGCTCGAACTCGCGGGTGCGGAAGATGAAGTTGCCGGGCGTGATCTCGTTGCGGAACGACTTGCCGATCTGGCCGATGCCGAACGGCGGCTTCTTCCGGCTGGTGGTCAGCACGTTCGCGAAGTTCACGAAGATGCCCTGCGCGGTCTCGGGGCGCAGGTAGTGCAGCCCGGACTCGTCCTCGACGGGGCCGAGGTACGTCTTCAGCATCATGTTGAAGTCGCGGGGCTCGGTCCACTGGCCGCGGGTGCCGCAGTTGGGGCAGGCGATGTCGGCGAGGCCGTTCTCCGGCGCGCGGCCCTTCTTCTCCTCGTACTCCTCCAGCATGTGGTCCTCGCGGAACCGCTTGTGGCAGGACAGGCACTCGGTGAGCGGGTCGGTGAACACGCCGACGTGGCCGGAGGCGACCCACACCTGGCGGGGCAGGATCACCGCGGAGTCGAGCCCGACGACGTCGTCGCGGCTCTGCACGACGGTGCGCCACCACTGCTTCTTGATGTTCTCCTTGAGCTCGACGCCCAGGGGCCCGTAGTCCCACGCGGAGCGGGAGCCGCCGTAGATCTCGCCGCTCTGGAACACGAACCCGCGCCGCTTGGCGAGGGAGACGACGGAGTCGAGACGAGAGGGTGCTGCCACGGTGAGTGCTCCTGGTGCCGGTGGTCCCGCGCCTGGGTGGTGCGGGAGGGGGATTCGTCGGCAAGGCTACCGGGCCCCGCCGCGCGCCGGGCAGCAGGTCGCGGGCAGTTTTGACACTCGTTCTCAACAGGTCGAGAATGTCACGCATGTCCCCCCGTCGCCGCGCCCTGCCCCTCGCCGTGTCCACCGGGCTGGCCGCCGCCCTCGCGCTGTCGGCCTGCTCCTCCGGCGGGTCCGGGGACGGCGGCGGCGACGACGGCGTGACGGTGCTGGCGTCGTTCTACCCGCTGCAGTACGTGACCGAGCAGGTCGGCGGCGACCTGGTGGACGTGCGGTCGCTGACCCCGCCCGGCGCCGAGCCGCACGACCTGGAGCTGTCCCCGGCGCAGGTCGACGAGGTGGGCCGCGCCGACCTCGTCGTGTACCTGTCGGAGTTCCAGGCCGCCGTGGACGACGCGGTCGACGCCAACGGCCCAACCCACGTGGTCGACGCCGCCCAGGACACCGAGCTGCACGCCGCGGAGCACGACGAGGACGGCGAGGAGCACGCCGACGAGCACGCGGAGGGCGAGGAGGAGCACGACCACGGCTCCCTCGACCCGCA
>JAPSIJ010000425.1 GCA_031178805.1 Cellulomonas sp.
CCCCGGCCCGGCCTGACGCCGGCCGGCATCGCGGCCGCGGCCGTCGCGCTCGCCGACGAGGAGGGCCTGGCCGGGGTGTCCATGGCGCGGGTCGCCGAGCGGCTCGGGGTGACGACCATGGCCCTGTACCGGTACGTCCCCGGCAAGGACGCCCTGCTCGGGCTGATGCTCGACACCGCGCTGGGCGAGGCGGTCGAGGCGGCCGGGGCCGGCTCCCCGGGCGTCCCGGCCGCCGCGTCCGGGGAGCCGGCGTGGCGGACCGCCCTGGAGCGGTGGTGCCACGACCAGCTCGCGCTCGCCCACCTGCACCCCTGGGCGATGGAGCCGGCCGTGACGTCCTCCGCCCCGGGCCCCGCGCGGGTGGCGTTCATCGACCGCGGGCTGCGCGCGCTGGACGGCACGCCGCTGACCTGGGCGGAGCGGGCCGCCGTGGTGGGCCGGCTGTCGCTGCACGTGCTCTCGGAGGGGCAGATCGTGGCAGCCGGGGTGCAGGCCGCCCGGGCGGCGGCCGGCGACGGTGCCGCCGCGCCGCCGCACCCGGCGCTGCAGGACTTCGGCACGCTGCTGCGGGCGGTGGTGGACCCGGACCGGCACCCCGTGCTGGCGGAGGCGGTCGCCGCGGGGGCGTTCGACGAGTCGTCGGCGGAGCCCGGCGAGGGCGACGACCCGGACCTCGGCCTGCGGATGGTGCTGGACGGGGTGGCGGCGCTCGTGGAGCGGGCCGGCCGGCGCCGCTGACCCGGGCGCCGCGGCGGCCGGTCGGGCGTGTGGGTGGCGTGCGGTTGGATGGTCCGCGTGCTGACGGTAGCGACTGCGAACGTGAACGGGATCCGGGCCGCCTTCAAGCGGGGGATGGGCGACTGGATCGAGGCCCGGCGGCCCGACGTCCTGCTGCTGCAGGAGGTGCGCGCCTCGGACGAGATCCTCGGCGACCACCTGTCGGCGGGGACGTGGGACCTCGCCCACGAGGCGAGCGAGACCAAGGGCCGCGCCGGTGTCGCGATCGCGTCCCGGCTGCCGATGCGGGCGGTGCGGATCGGGATCGGCACCGGGGTGCCCGCGGACAGCGGCCGGTGGGTCGAGGCGGACGTCGAGGTGCCGGGCGCCGACGGGGGCGAGCCGCGCGTGGTCACGGTCGTGTCCGCCTACGTGCACTCCGGCCAGGCGGGCACGCCGAAGATGGACGAGAAGTTCGCCTTCCTCGACGTGATGACCAAGCGGATGGCCGAGCTCGCCGGCTCCGGCCGGGACGCGGTCGTGGCCGGCGACCTGAACATCGCGCACCGCGAGGTCGACATCAAGAACTGGCGCGGCAACCGCAAGGCCGCCGGCTTCCTCCCCGAGGAGCGCGCCTACCTCGACCGCTGGTTCGACGAGCAGGGCTGGCGCGACCTCGGCCGCGAGCACGGCGGCGAGGGCCCCGGCCCCTACACCTGGTGGTCCTGGCGCGGGCAGGCGTTCGACAACGACTCCGGCTGGCGGATCGACTACCAGCTCGCCACCCCGGCGCTCGCGGACCGGGTGCGGACGGTCGAGATCGACCGCGCCGCCACCTACGACGCGCGGTTCAGCGACCACGCGCCGGTCGTCGTCACCTACGACGTCTGAAACCGCCCCACGGGGCCGGGCGGCGTGGCACGGTGGGGACCGTGGACGACGTCGACCTCCTGCTGCACCGGGTGGACCGGCACTGGCGGCGCATCGGCATGCCGGCGCCGGCCCGTGCGGCGCGCGCGACGGCGCTGCGGGCCGACGTGACGGCGCGCCCGGCGGGTGCTGCGGTGCCGGGTCCCGCGGGGCTGGACGCCGTGGCGCTCGCCGAGGCGTGGGCCGGGCGGGACCGCCGAGCGCGCGTCGCCGGGGCCCTGCTCGAGGGGATCCTCGTGCTGCTGGCGGGCGCGGGCCTCGTGACGGCGCTGGCGGGGCTGGGGTGGTGGTTCGCCACCGCGGACGTCGCCTCGCTCGCCGTGCTGGCGGGCGTCGTGCTGGTGCGGGTCCTCGTGCAGCTGCACCTCGTCCTGGGGGCGCCGGGGCACGCGGCGGCGCGGTGGGGCGTGCTCGCGCTCGGGGTCGTGCTGGCCGTCGTGCTGGTCGCCGCGACGGAGACGCTGGCGCCCGACGTGCCGCTGAGGGCGCCGTGGTGGGTGCCGGTGCTGCTGCTCGCCGCGGCCGCCGGGTGCGCCGTCGGCCAGCACCGGCTCACCGCGACCTGGCGCTGACACCCCCCTCACACCGGCGCCGGCGCCCCCGGCAGGTCCCGCATCCGCAGCAGCGGCGACAGCAGCACCGGCAGCGCGGCGAGCACCGTGCCCGCGGCGGCGACCCACAGCGTCGGCAGGGCGCCCCAGGTGTGCCCGACCCAGCCGCCGAGCAGCCCGCCGACCGGTGTGGTGCCCCAGACGATGAACCGCACCGACGCGTTCATCCGGCCGAGCAGCGGCGGCGGGCAGACCCGCTGCCGGAAGCTCACCTGCGCCACGTTGTACGTGACGACGGCGCCGTAGAACAGCACGCCGCCGGCGATCAGCGTCGCCTGGGGCGGCACCGGCAGCACCGACGCGAGCGGGGTCAGCGCCGCCCCGGGGGCGAACGCCAGCGCCGCGAGCGGGATCACCCGGCCCTCGCCGACCCAGCGCACCAGCCGGTCCGAGGCGAGCGCCCCCAGCAGGCCGCCGACGGCCGACGCGGACAGCACCGTGCCGTACGCCGCCTCGTCGAGCCCCAGCTCCCGCAGCGCGTAGATCACGGTGACGGCGCCCGCGACGGCCGAGAACAGGTTGCCGATCGCGGTGCAGGCGACGATCCGGC
>JAPSIJ010000426.1 GCA_031178805.1 Cellulomonas sp.
GGAACGCCGTGCGCGCGACGTCGGTCCACGCGGCGGGCGCCCCGCCGACGGCGGCGGCGTAGTCGAACGACCGCAGCATGCCGGCGGCGTCGCGCAGCGCGAGGTCCGGCCGGGTGCGCTGGGCGACCGGCAGCAGCGGCTCACCCTCGAAGTCGAGGACGTACCAGGTGCCGTCGCCCCGCAGGACCTGCCCGAGGTGCAGGTCGCCGTGCACGCGCTGCCGGGGCGGCACCTCGGCCAGCAGCCGGGTGCGCTCGGCGAGGGCGGCGACCGCGTCGGCGTGCTCGGCGAGCTCCGGCACGGCGGCCACGGCCCAGGAGAACCGGGCGCCCAGGGCCTCCGCCACGGTGGCGGCCGCGGCGGACAGCCCGGCCTCCGGCGCCGCGGCGTGCCGCCCGGGGGCGTCGTCGTCGGCCGGGTCCCCGGTGCCCGCGGGCACCGGGGCGCCGGCAGCACCGGCGCCGCCGTCGGCACCGGCCTCCGCGTCCGCGTCGACCGCCGGCAGCGCCCGCGCCAGCGCGCGGTGCATCTGCCCGACCACGGCGCCGAGCTCCCGGGCGAGGTCGCCGAACGACTCGCCGTCGCGGGCCATGTCGCAGGCCAGCTCGAACCCGTCGCGGGCGCCGGGCACGAACGTGCTGAGCACGCCGAGGTGCCCGTGCGCGGTGTGGTCGCCGTCCTGCCACTCGGCACCCAGCCAGGCCAACGGCCGCGGCACGTGCGACCAGCCGGCCTCGGCCAGGGCGCGCGGGACGTCGACGTCCGGGTTGTCGCCCTCGGACAGCCCGCGGAACACCTTGAGCATCGCGGTGCTGCCCTCGGGCCCGGCGCCGGGCAGGATCACCGAGGTGTTGGACTGCTCGCCGGGGATGACCTTCGGCTCGCCGAGCTCGCCACCGGGGGCGGGGGCGCCGGCGGGGCGGTCGGCGGCGGCGAGCCAGGCGCGCTCGAACTCCGGCCGCCCGGCGCCGTCCAGCACCGCGCGCCCGTCGGGGAGCCGGCCGACGAGGGCCGGGTCGTCGTCGGCCACGGAGCCGTCGGTGAGCACGACCGGGACCTGCAGCACGGCGCCCGTGCCGGCGCCGGTGCCCGCGCCCTGGGCGCGCAGCAGCAGCAGCCGGACCTCGGCGGCGTCCTGCGGGTCGGCCAGCGTGAGGCCGCCGATGGCGGTCACGTGCGCCTCGGTGCCCTTTACCGGGAACCAGCGCCGCCCGGGCAGCCAGGGCGCCAGCAGGGCGGCGAGCGCGTCGTCGCGGTCCTCGTGGGCCACCCGACGTTCCGTCATGAGGTCGTCACCGCCAGCCAGTAGAAGTCGCGCGACCCGAGGGTGAAGGTCGCCGTGCCGTCCGCCGAGACGGCCGGGAACGCCGAGCCGCCGAACACGTCCCGCAGCCCCGCACCCGCGAGCTCCGCGGGTAGCCGGACCGTGGTGGCGCGGGCGGTGGAGGCGGTGTTCGCGATGCAGAGCAGCGTCTCGCTCGCCGTGCGGCGCAGGAACGCGAGCACCGCGTCGTTGTCGCCCGGGACGACCTCGAACGAGCCGAGGCCGAGCGCGGGGTGCTGGCGGCGGACCGCGAGCATGCCGCGCACCCAGTGCAGCAGCGAGGTGTTCTGCGCGAGCTGCGCCTCGACGTTGACGTTGTTGTAGTGGTGCACCAGCGACTGGATCACCGGCAGGTAGAGCTTGCCGGGGTCCGCGGTGGAGAAGCCGGAGTTGCGGTCCGGGGTCCACTGCATCGGGGTGCGGACCGCGTCGCGGTCGGGCAGCCAGATGTTGTCGCCCATGCCGATCTCGTCGCCGTAGTACAGGCAGGGGCTGCCGGGCAGGGAGAGCAGCAGGGCGTGCGCGAGCTCGATCTCCTTGCGGGAGTCCTCCAGCAGCGGCGCGAGCCGGCGGCGGATGCCGATGTTGGCGCGCATCCGGGAGTCCGGCGCGTACCAGCCGTACATGGACGCGCGCTCCTCGGTGGACACCATCTCGAGCGTCAGCTCGTCGTGGTTGCGCAGGAACGTGCTCCACTGCCCGCCGGCGGGGATCTGCGGGGTGTCGGCGAGGATGTCGACGATCGACGTCGCCCGCTGGTCGCGCAGCGAGTAGTAGATCCGCGGCATCACGGGGAAGTGGAAGCACATGTGGCACTCCGGCTCCTCCTCGGTGCCGAAGTAGTGCACGACGTCCTCGGGCCACTGGTTGGCCTCGGCGAGCATGATCCGGCCCGGGAACTCCCGGTCGATCATCGCGCGCAGGTCCCGCAGGAACCGGTGCGTCTCGGGGAGGTTCTCGCAGTTCGTGCCGTCGCGCTCGTAGAGGTAGGGGACGGCGTCCAGCCGGAACCCGTCGACGCCGAGCCGCAGCCAGAACCGCGCGACGTCGTGCATGGCCTCGACCACCCGGGGGTTGTCGAAGTTCAGGTCGGGCTGGTGGCTGAAGAACCGGTGCCAGAAGTACTGCCGGCGCACGGGGTCGAACGTCCAGTTGGACGTCTCGGTGTCGACGAAGATGATCCGCGCGTCCTGGTACTTCGTGGGGTCGTCCGACCACACGTAGAAGTCGCCGTACGGGCCCTCCGGGTCCGACCGGGAGGCCTGGAACCACGGGTGCTGGTCGGAGGAGTGGTTCATCACCAGGTCGACGACGACCCGGATGCCGCGCTCGTGCGCCGCGGCGACCAGCTCGGTGAAGTCCTCGATGGACCCGTACTGCGGCGCCACCGCGGTGTAGTCGGAGACGTCGTACCCGCCGTCGCGCAGCGGCGAGGGGTAGAACGGCGGCAGCCACAGGCAGTCGATGCCGAGCCACTGCAG
>JAPSIJ010000427.1 GCA_031178805.1 Cellulomonas sp.
GTAGCCGTGCCGGGCCAGGTTGCGGGCGAGGTTCCGGCCCATCACGGCCAGGCCGGTCACGCCGATCTGTGCGGCGGGTGCAGACATGCGCGGGTGCTCCTTACGCGGGGTTCCAGGGCAGCTTCACCCTAGTGCGGCGCCGGTCCCCCCGGCGTGCCGCGCCCGCCCCCTGGTCGCCGCGCCCCTACAGTCGGCCACTGTGAGCACCGGCCCCCGCGACGCGCCACCGGAGTTCCTGCGCGCCCTGCGGTCGCTGCGGGGCGTGACCCTGCGCCCGGAGGTCACCCTGGAGGAGGCCCCCGGCCCCGCCCGGATCGCCCCGTACACCGCCGCCCTGGTCGCCGAGGTGCACGCCACCCGGCGCGACCCCGAGGCCGACGAGCTCGCCTCCGGCCGGTTCGTGGTGCTGCACGACCCCGCGGGCCAGGAGGCGTGGGAGGGCGCGTTCCGGCTGGTGACGCTCGTGCGCGCGACCCTGGAGCCCGAGGTGGGCCAGGACCCGCTGCTCGCCGAGGTCGCGTGGAGCTGGTTCTCCGACGCCCTCGCCTCGGCCGACGTGGACGCGCGCGCCGCGGGCGGCACCGTCACCCGCGTGCTCTCCCAGTCGTTCGGCGCGCTGGACGAGCGCCCGGAGCTGTGCGAGCTCGAGCTGCGCGCCTCCTGGACGGCCCGCGACGAGGACCTGGCCCCGCACCTGCGGGCCTGGGGCGTGCTGCTGTGCACGGTCGCCGGCCTGGAGCCGCTCCCCGACGGGGTGGTCGCGCTGGGCCCCCGGCGCCAGCACCCGTGACAGACGGGTCACGGCCGGGTCACGATGTCACCCGATCCGCTCAAGACAGGCGGACGGCGGGCCGATAGGAGGGGGCAAGCAGTTGGACCGTCGAGGGGGCACCGCAGTGAGCATCGAGCCGATCCGCCGCACCGGACTGGCGCCGGGCGCCCCCGCGGGATCCCGCGCGGCCACCCTCGCGCCGCAGGTCCGCCGCCCCGGTGCTCCGGCCCCCGCGGCCGACCCCCGCCGCCGCCCGCTCGGGCAGATGTGCGTCGTGGTCACCGAGCTCGCCGAGGGCGACGGCCAGACGCTGGTGCGCAACCTGCGCCGCCGCGGCTCCGGCCGGGTCATCCTGCTCGCCCGCCGGGCCGGCCGCCGCGACCTGGTCGGCCTGCTGACCGGCGGCCTGCGCGGCGCCGTCGCCAGCGAGCCCAACGCGACCGTGGGCCAGCCGGGCGCCGCCCCGGGCGCGGTGCCGTCCCCGTTCGCCCGGTCGCGCCCCGAGCTGACCACCCGCGAGCTCAGCGTGCTGCGGCTCGTCGCCGACGGGTTCAGCAACCGCGCGATCGGCGAGGAGCTCGGCCTGTCCGCGCTGACGGTGAAGAGCCACCTGGCGCGCATCTCCCGCAAGCTCGGCACCGGCGACCGCGCCGCGCTCGTGGCCATCTCGATCCGCACGGGCCTGCTGGCCTGAGCCGACCCCGGGCCCGCCGCCCGGCCGCCTCGCGCGGCGGCGCGGCACCCGGCCGGTGACCGCCTACGGTTGTCCCATGCAGTCCGTCCCCCACCCGGCCGGCACCCCGGCCGCGACCGACCCCGCCGTGGCCGGCGCCGACCTCCCGACGCAGCCCGACGCCGCGGTGCCCGAGGCCCCCGCCGCCGCCGTGCCCGCCGACGTGCCCGACGACGCGGTGCCCGACCTGCCCGTGGCGCCGGTCGGCCCCGACGTCGTCCCGCTCACCGAGCCCGCCGAGGGCGTGCCGCCGGTCGTCGACACCCCCGAGGCGTTCGCCCGGGTGGTCGAGGCCTTCGGCGCCGGCACCGGTCCCGTGGCCGTCGACGCCGAGCGCGCGTCCGGCTACCGGTACGGCCAGCACAACTACCTGGTCCAGGTCCGCCGCGAGGGCGCCGGCACCGCGCTGATCGACCCCGCCGCGCTGCCCGACCTGTCCCCGCTGTCCGAGGCGCTGGTCGGCGTGGAGTGGGTGCTGCACGCCGCGTCCCAGGACCTGCCGGCCCTCGCCGAGCAGGGCATGCGCCCCAGCCGGGTGTTCGACACCGAGCTCGGCGCCCGGCTGCTCGGCCTGGAGCGGGTCGGGCTCGCCGCCGTCGTCGCCGAGCTGCTCGGCCTCGGCCTGGCCAAGGAGCACTCGGCCGTCGACTGGTCCACCCGGCCGCTGCCCGAGCAGTGGCTGCGCTACGCCGCGCTCGACGTCGAGGTGCTGATCGAGCTGCGCGAGGTGCTCGCCGAGCGCCTGGCCCTGGCCGGCAAGGCGCAGTGGGCGGCCGAGGAGTTCGAGGCCGTGCGCCTCGCCCCGCCGCCCGCCCCGCGCGTCGAGCCGTGGCGCCGGGTGTCCGGCGTGCACGCGATCCGCGACCCCCGCCGGCTCGCCGTCGTGCGCGCGCTGTGGGAGGCCCGCGACGAGAACGCCCGGCAGCGGGACATCTCCCCCGGCCGCGTCCTGCCCGACGCCGCGATCGTCGCCGCCGCGCAGGCGCTGCCCCGCTCCGTGCCGCAGCTCGTCGCGCTGCCCGCGTTCTCCGGCAAGGGCACCCGGCGCCGCGCCGCGCTCTGGCAGCGGGCCGTCGACGCCGGCCTGGCGCTGCCGGAGGACCAGCTGCCGAGCAGCCGCGGCCCGCGCACGGACGCCCCGCCGCCGCCGCGCGCCTGGGCGGACCGCGACCCCGCCGCCGCGGCCCGGCTCGCCGCCGCCCGCGAGGTGGTCGCCGACCTGTCCGCGACCTGGTCCGTGCCGGCCGAGAACCTCCTCCAGCCGGACCTGCTGCGCCGGGTGTGCTGGGC
>JAPSIJ010000428.1 GCA_031178805.1 Cellulomonas sp.
GTGGCCGAGCGAGACGCCGCGGGAGCGGCCGGGGCCGCCGGGCGCGCCGGGGCCGGGCGGCCGGCGGGCTTGGCGCCGCCGCCCGCGGGGTAGGTGTCCCGCAGCTTGCGGACCACCGGCGGCTCGATCGTCGAGGACGCCGAGCGCACGAACTCCCCGAGCTCGTTCAGCTTGGTCATGAGGGTCTTGCTGTCGACTCCGAGCTCCTTGGCGAGCTCGTAGACGCGGACCTTGGCCACATCTCTCCCTGTCTCGGCCCGCCCGGACAGGGTCGGACCGTCGTTAGTGCTGGGTACTCATCGCTGGGTACTCATCGGTGCGTGCTCATCGGGCAGCCATCGGCTCTTCGACCCGCTTTCCCTGTTCGACGGTGCACATGCCACCGGGCAGGTACCCGGCGGCGACGGTGGCGCTCACGACGCCTGGACGTGCGCCCGCACCGCGGACGTGTCCAGCGGACCTGCGAGTCGCAGGGCCCGCGGGAACGCCCGCCGGCGCTCGGCGAGCTCCAGGCAGTGGACGTCGGGGTGCAGCCACGCCCCCCGGCCCGGCAGCGCCCGGCGCACGTCGACCACGACCGCGGGATCACCCGCGTCCGTCGTCGCCGCGACCACGCGCAGCAGGACCGACCTCGGACCGGTCGCTCGGCACCCCACGCACGTGCGCACCGGGCCCGCGACGACCGGCGCGGCGGGGTCCGCTGCGGGGGTGTCGGGGTGGCGCCTGCTCGGCGAGGAGAGCCGGGCGTCCGGCCCAGCCGCGTTCAGTCTAGCGCGCGGGCTCACCGGTCACGACCGGCACCTCGGTCGTCGCGCTCCCCGGCGGCCGCCGCGGGGGTCCCGTCGGCCTCCGGGGCGTCCTGCGCGTCCGACCGGATGTCGATCCGCCAGCCGGTCAGCTTGGCGGCGAGGCGGGCGTTCTGCCCCTCCTTGCCGATCGCCAGCGACAGCTGGTAGTCCGGCACGACGACGCGGGCGGCGCGCGCCGCCGGGTCGACGACCGTGACCGACAGCACACGGGCCGGCGACAGCGCGTGCGCGACCATCTCCGCCGGGTCGTCCGAGTGGTCGACGATGTCGATCTTCTCGCCGTGCAGCTCGGCCATCACGGCGCGGACGCGGGCCCCGAGCGGGCCGATGCACGCGCCCTTGGCACCCAGGCCGGGCACGCGGGAGCGGACGGCCATCTTCGAGCGGTGCCCCGCCTCGCGGGCCAGCGCGGTGATCTCGACGTGGCCGTCGGCGATCTCCGGCACCTCCAGCTCGAACAGCTTGCGCACGAGGTTCGGGTGCGTGCGCGACAGCGTGATCTGCGGGCCCTTGGCGCCGCGGGACACGTCGAGCACCAGCGCGCGGATCCGCTCGCCGTGCACGTACTGCTCGGTGGGCACCTGCTCGTGCGCGGGCAGCACGGCCTCCGTGCCGCCCACGTCCACCAGGACGACGCGCGGGTCGCGGCCCTGCTGGATGACGCCGCCGAGCACCTCGCCCTCCTTGCCGCGGAACTGCCCGAGCACCTGGTCGTCCTCGGCGTCGCGCAGCCGCTGCACGATCACCTGGCGGGCCGTGGCGGTCGCGATCCGCCCGAAGCCGGCCGGCGTGTCGTCGAACTCCGGGCCGACCGTGGTCGTCGTCGGCGGGACGGCGGTGACGGTGCCCTCGTCGTCGGCGTCCGCGGCGTCGGGCGCCGGCACCACGGTGCGCTCGCGCGCCCACACGGTGACGTGGCCCGTGCGCCGGTCCAGCTCCACCCGGGCGTCCGGGTGCGCGTCGGGCGTCCGGTGGTAGGCGGACAGGAGGGCCTGCTCGATGGCCGAGACGAGCACGTCCAGGCTGATCTCGCGCTCGCGCTCGATGAGCCGCAGCGCCTGCATGTCGATGTCCACGTCAGTCCTCCTGGCCGCTGGGGCCGTCGTCGTTCGCGCTGTCCTTGACCAGCTCCACCTCGACGCGCCCGCCCCGGACGCCGGTGAGCGGGACCCGCACCGGGTCGCCGATCTTGGCGGGGCGGCCCTTGAGGCCGGGGGTGACCGGGGTGACGACCGCGGCGTCCTCCGGGGCGGTCTCGACCTCGACGAGGCGCCCGGCGAGCGTGCCGCCGTCCGCCAGGGTCAGCGTCACCAGGCGGCCGATCGCGCGGGTGTAGTGCCGGCGGGCGGTGAGCGGGGCGTCCGCGCCGCGGCTGGACACCTCGAGCGTGTACCGGTCGGGCAGGCCGGCCAGGTCGTCCAGGGCGGCGGACACCGCGCGGGACACCTCGGCCACCGCGTCCAGGTCCACGGCCTCGTCGGCGTGCTCCACCGCGTCGACCACGACCCGGACGACGTGCGCCGCGCCCTCGCGCGCCAGCTCGACGTCCTCCAGCCACAGCCCGGCGGCGGTGACCACCGGCTCGACGGTCTCCCGGATGCGCTGCGCGCTGACGGGCGCGGGCATGGTGCCTCCTGTGTCGGTCCTCGGGGTGCGGCCCTCGCCGGGCGCACGCCGCCACCCGGGGACGTCGACGCTGTGTGGTTGTCGGTCCTGCGCGTGCTGCGGCGCGCGGCGGGGACCGCGTGCTGGGGACCAGCCTACTGACTCCCGCGGCGCGCACCCGACGAGGCGGTGGCGCAGCCCCGCCGCGGGCCCCCGGCGTGGGAGGATCGCCCGCGATGCCCACCACCGCCCGCCGGGTCCCCGCCCGGCCCGCCGACCCGCTGCCCGATCCCCGGCCCGCCCGGTCCCGCCGGTCCCCCGCGCCCGGCGCCCGCCGCGGCGC
>JAPSIJ010000429.1 GCA_031178805.1 Cellulomonas sp.
CCCGCACCGGCCCCGGCTCCGGCCCCGGCCGCGCGTGCGCCGCAGGCTCCTGCGCCGCAGGCGCCCGCGTCCCGTCCCACGCCCGGCGCCCGTCCCGGCGCCCCGCGTCCGGCCGGTCAGGGCGGCGGTGCCGGTCGTCCCGGCGGCGCGCGTCCCGGCGGCCGTCCGGGCAACAACCCGTTCGCGCCCTCGCAGGGCATGCCCCGTCAGGGTGGCGGCGACCGTCCCGGCGGCCCGCGTCCCGGCGGTCCGCGCCCGGGCAACAACCCCTTCGCCCCGTCGCAGGGCATGCCGCGTCCCGGCGAGCGCCGGCAGGCGCCCGAGGGCGCTCCCGCCGCGGCGGCGGGTGACCGCCCCGGTGGTCCCCGTCCCGCACCGCGTCCGGGCGGTCCCCGTCCGAACCCCGGCATGATGCCCGGCCGCACCTCCAGCGGTGTCGGTCGTCCCGGCGAGCGTCCGGCGGCGCCGGGTCGCGGCGGCCCGGGTGGCGGTCGTGGCGGCGGTGGCGGCGGCTACGGCGGTCGTCCCGGCGGCGCTCCCGGTGGCGGCGGCGGCTTCGCCGGTCGTCCCGGCGGTGGCGGCGGTCGTCCCGGCGGTGCCGGTCGCGGCAGCACGCAGGGCGCGTTCGGTCGCGCCGGCGGTCGCCCGGTCCGCGGGCGGAAGTCGAAGCGGGCCAAGCGCCAGGAGTTCGAGGCCATGCAGGCCCCGTCGCTCGGTGGCGTCAGCGTCCCGCGCGGCAACGGCTCCACGGTCGTCCGGCTGCGGCACGGCTCGTCGCTGAACGACTTCGCCGACAAGATCGACGCCAACCCGGCGGCGCTCGTCACCGTGCTCTTCCACCTCGGCGAGATGGCCACGGCCACGCAGTCGCTGGACGAGGACACGTTCGGCACGCTCGCGACCGAGCTCGGCTACGTCATCGAGATGGTCTCGGCCGAGGAGGAGGACCGCGAGCTGCTCGGGTCCTTCGACATCGACCTGGACGCCGAGCTCGAGGCCGAGGGCGACGAGGACCTCGCGGCGCGCCCGCCGGTCGTCACCGTCATGGGTCACGTCGACCACGGCAAGACCAAGCTCCTCGACGCCATCCGCTCGACGGACGTCGTCGCGGGCGAGGCCGGCGGCATCACGCAGCACATCGGTGCGTACCAGGTGCGGACCGAGCACGAGGGCCAGGAGCGGGCCATCACGTTCATCGACACCCCGGGTCACGAGGCGTTCACCGCCATGCGTGCGCGTGGTGCGCAGGTCACGGACATCGCGATCCTCGTGGTCGCGGCCGACGACGGCGTGATGCCCCAGACCATCGAGGCGCTCAACCACGCGCAGGCGGCCGGCGTGCCGATCGTCGTCGCGGTCAACAAGGTGGACAAGGAGGGGGCCAACCCCGACAAGATCCGCCAGCAGCTCACCGAGTACAACCTCGTGGCCGAGGAGTACGGCGGCGACACGATGTTCGTCAACGTGTCGGCCAAGCAGCGGATGGGCATCGAGGACCTCCTCGAGGCCGTCCTGCTGACCGCCGACGCGGCGCTCGACCTGCGGGCCAACCCCGACAAGGACGCGCGCGGCGTGGCCATCGAGGCCAACCTCGACAAGGGCCGCGGTGCGGTCGCGACGGTGCTGGTCCAGTCCGGCACGCTGCACGTCGGCGACGCGATCGTCGCGGGCACGGCCCACGGCCGCGTCCGTGCGATGTTCGACGAGCACGGCGACAACGTCTTCGAGGCGGGCCCGGCCCGTCCCGTGCAGGTCCTCGGCCTGGCGTCCGTCCCGAGCGCCGGCGACACGTTCCTCGTGGCGCCCGACGAGCGCACCGCGCGTCAGATCGCGGAGAAGCGCGAGGCGGCCGAGCGTGCCGCCCTCCTGGCCAAGCGCCGCAAGCGCATCAGCCTCGAGGACTTCACGCAGGCGCTGCAGCAGGGCAAGGTCGAGACCCTCAACCTGGTCCTCAAGGGCGACGTGTCCGGTGCCGTCGAGGCGCTGGAGGACGCGCTGCTCAAGATCGACGTCGGCGACGAGGTCGACCTGCGCGTCATCCACCGCGGTGTGGGTGCCATCACGCAGAACGACGTCAACCTCGCCACGGTCGACAACGCGATCATCATCGGCTTCAACGTGAAGTACGCGGAGCGCGTCGAGGACCTGGCCGACCGCGAGGGCGTCGACGTGCGCTTCTACTCGGTCATCTACCAGGCGATCGACGACGTCGAGGCGGCCCTCAAGGGCATGCTCAAGCCGGAGTACGAGGAGGTCCAGCTGGGCTCCGCGGAGATCCGCGAGGTCTTCCGCTCCTCGAAGTTCGGCAACATCGCCGGGTCGATCGTCCGCTCGGGCGAGATCCGACGGAACACCAAGGCGCGCGTCCTGCGCCGCGGCAAGGTCGTGGGCGACAACCTCACGATCGAGTCGCTCAAGCGGTTCAAGGACGACGCGACCGAGGTCCGCGAGGGCTTCGAGTGCGGCATCGGCCTCGGGTCGTTCAACGACCTGCAGGTCGAGGACGTCATCGAGACGTGGGAGATGCGCGAGAAGCCGCGCAGCTGATGCTCGGGTGCGGGGGCGGGCCGTCGGCTCGCCCCCGCGCTGCGCCTCCGGGAGGACGCGGCGGGCCTACCGCGGGCCTGGCGGCCAGTGCCAGGCCCACCACGGCCCGCCGCGCCCTCCCTCCGGCGCATCGCTCATGCTGTGAGGACCCGCCCGGCTTCTCGTCGGGAGGGCTAGGGAAAGGAAGATCCATGGCGGACACGGCTCGG
>JAPSIJ010000430.1 GCA_031178805.1 Cellulomonas sp.
CGCAGGCCGAGCTCGTCGTCGGCCATCAGGAAGTGCCAGACCATCCGCTCCTGCACGGGGCGGGCGGCCTGGCCGATCAGCGTGACGAAGTTGCGGACCAGGTCGTCCTTCTCCCACTGGTCCATCAGCTGGTACCGCTGACCGGCCTGGGTGTAGTCGTTCGTCCGCGGGATCCGCTGCCGGGTCAGCCGGCCGCTGATCACGGGTCCCTGCTCGTCGTGCGTGGGGTACTGCGCCTCGCGGAGCCCGCCGGTGATGGAGGGCTCGTAGTTGACGTGCGGGTTCTGCCCCTCGCCGAGGTCGACGCCGTAGGACATCTGGCCGCCGCGCTGGTTCGTGGCGACGCGCGCGGCCCGCGGGCTGTTCACCGGCAGCTGCAGGTAGTTCGGGCCGACGCGGTACCGCTGGGTGTCGGAGTAGGAGAACGTGCGCCCGACGAGCATCTTGTCGTCGCTGAAGTCCAGGCCGTCGACCAGGACGCCGGTGCCGAACGCGATCTGCTCGTTCTCGTTGTGGTGGTCCGAGACGTTGCTGGTCAGCGTCATGGTGCCGACCAGCTGCGGCTCGAACTCGTTCTCCGGCCACACCTTGGTGTCGTCCAGCGGGTCGAAGTCGAGCTCGGGGTGCTCGTCGTCGCTCATCAGCTGCACGTAGAGGTCCCACTGCGGGTGCTCGCCGCGCTCGATCGCCTCGTACAGGTCCCTCGACGCGTGCCCGAGGTCGGTCGCCTGGATGTTCGCGGCGTCCTCCTCGGTCAGGCTGGCCACGCCCGCCCGGGGGATCCAGTGGTACTTCACCAGGTGCGTCTCGCCGTCGGCGTTGACCCACTTGTAGGTGTTCACCCCGAAGCCCTGCATCGTCCGGTAGTTCGCCGGGATGCCGCGGGGGCTGAACAGGTTGACGAGCATGTGCATCGCCTCGGGCGTCTGCGACATGAAGTCGAAGATCCGCGCCGGCTCCTGCCGGAACGTCACCGGGTCCGGCTTCAGCGCGTGGATGACGTCCGGGAACTTGATCGCGTCGCGGATGAAGAACACCGCGAGGTTGTTGCCGACGAGGTCCCAGTTGCCGTCCTCGGTGTAGAACTTCACCGCGAAGCCGCGCGGGTCGCGCGCGGCCTCGGACGAGTCGCGGCCGCCGATGACGGTGGAGAACCGGATCGCCAGGTCGGTGCGCTTGCCGGGCTCGGCGAACAGCCTCGCGCGGGTGTACCGGGCGATCGGCTCGTCGCCCCACCGGCCCGTCGCCTCGAAGTGCCCGAACGCGACCGCGCCGCGGGCGTGCACCACGCGCTCCGGGATCCGCTCCCGGTCGAAGTGGCTGACCTTCTCGAGGAACTGGTAGTTCTCCAGCGTCGCCGGGCCGCGTGCGCCCACCGTCCGCTGGTTCTGGTTGTCGTAGACGAGATGGCCCTGGCGGTTCGTGAGGACCGGGCGGTCCTCCTCCCCCGGCGCGGGTCCCTGGGACGAGACGTCGGTCATCGGACGGCCCCTTTCGTCGGCTGATCGGCGGTCCTCGCAGGCTAGGTCGGGCGGCCGCGCGCGGCGACCGGGTCGGGATTTCACCCACCGACGACGCATGCCTGAGGCGTCAGGGGTCGAGACTGCAGAGGGACCGCAGCGTGGACGGAGGGCTGGCGATGGCGCCGACCGTGCCGGGCCTCGACGACCTCGGCCCGAGCGACCTGGGCCGCGCCCGGATCGTCGTGCTGCACCGCCCGGCCCTGGTCGGGGGACGGACCACCTGGCAGCTGAGCCTGGTCGACCTCACCGGCCGCGTCGTCGCCCGCGAGACCGTCACGGAGAGCGGTGCCGGGTCGCTGCACCAGGTGGTCGGGCCCAGCCTGGACCGGATCGGCCGGCGGGTCGACGGCGCCTGGATCTCCGACCGGGACGAGCACGGCGACCCCCGGCACCGGGCGCTGCTGGCCTGACACCGGGCGGCCCGAGGGCGGCCCGGCACCCGGCGACGCCGTCCGACGTCACCCTGACACCACCGGGTGTTGCCATGACACCACGCGTGGTGTCATGATGGCGTCATGGACCTCACGCGCTACGTCGACGACCTCCAGCACCGGCTCGCCACGGCGGCCGACGCCGGCGGTGACGAGGCGCGCGAGCTCGCCCGCCGGCTGACGCAGCCCCTGGACGCCGCCGTGCGCCTGGTGCTGCTCGACGCCCTGTCCGCCGCGGCCGGGGAGATCTCCGCGGAGCTCGCCCCCGGCTCGGTGGACGTCCGGCTGCGCGGCGGGGACCCCGAGTTCGTCGTCGACGTGCCGGCGCCCCGCGCCGAGCCCGCCGCACCGGCCGCCACCTCCCCCGCCGCACCGCCCGCCGCACCGCTTCCCGCGGCGCCGGTCCCCGCGGGCGACGCCGAGGAGGGCGCCACCACCCGGACCACGCTGCGCCTGCCGGACCACCTCAAGGCGCAGGTCGAGGTCGCCGCCGCCCGCGACGGCCTCTCCGTCAACTCCTGGCTCGTGCGGGCGGTCGCCGCCGCGCTCGAGCCGGTCGACCGGCCCGCCCTGCAGACGCACCACGAGCCGCGCGGGGGCACCCGCGTCACCGGCTGGGTGCGCTGAGAGCACCCGCCGCACCCCGCACCGCACACCCCGCACTCCGCGCACCCGCACCACCCACCCGCCGGGCCCGACGCCCGGCGGGGCGATCGCCCACGCCCACCGCCCTGGAGCCGTCATGCCCACGTTCCCCGCACCCCGCCCCGTCCCCGTCGTCGTCGACCTCATGGTCGGCA
>JAPSIJ010000431.1 GCA_031178805.1 Cellulomonas sp.
CGCTCTGGCGGGTCATTGAGTCCGTCGGCGGCGAGCGCGGCTGGTACTCCTGGTCCCTCGCCTGGCGGGTGCGCGGCCTCGCCGACCGGCTCGTCGGCGGCCCCGGCCTGCGCCGCGGCCGGCGCGACCCCCGGCGGCTCGTCGTCGACGACGCCGTCGACTTCTGGCGCGTCGAGGAGGTCGACCCCGGCCGGCTCCTGCGGCTGCGGGCCGAGATGCGCGTCCCCGGCCTCGCGTGGCTCGAGCTGCGCGTCGAGCCCGACGGCCCCGGTGACGACCGCGCCGGCGACGACACCGCGGGCTCCGTGCCGCCCGAGCGCTGGCGGACCCCGCCGACCACCTTCGCCCAGCGTGCCGTCTTCCACCCGCACGGCCTCGCCGGGCAGCTCTACTGGTGGTCCGTCTACCCGTTCCACGGGATCGTGTTCGGCGGCATGCAGCGCAACATCGCCCGCGCCGCCGAGACCGCCGAGCGCGCCCGCCGCGACCTGCCGGACGGGCGCGCCTGACCGCGGGTCTCCCCCCGGTCCGCGCGGCTCAGCGGCCGCGGCGGCGGAACACCGGCGGCTCCGCGACGTACGGCAGCCACGCCGCCCGCTCGGCCTCGCCGATCCGGCGGGGCGACCCGGTCGCCGCGTCGACCAGCACCAGCGTCGTCACCGCCCGGGCGTACGGCCCCGCCGGGCCCGGCTCGGCGTCCTGCACCTCGTAGCAGACGTCGATGCTCGCGCCGCCGAGGTGGCCGATCCACATGTCCACCAGCACCGGCGTGCGGCGGTAGCCCAGCGGGCGCAGGTACTCGACCTCCTGCCGGGCGACCAGCGTGGCCGTCCGGGCACCCGGTCCGGCGTCGAGCACGGCCGTGGGCCAGCGCTCGCGGTCGTCGTGCCGTGCTTCCTCGTCCCGGGGTGCTGCGGCGTCCCGGGGTGCTGCGGCGTCCTGGGGTGCTGCCGCCTCGGGGGCGGCGGCGTCGCCCACCGCCGCGGCCGGGTGCGCCCAGAACGCCTCGATCCGCGCCTCCTCGAGCAGCCGCAGCAGCTCGACGTTGTTCACGTGCCCGTACGCGTCCATGTCGGACCACCGCAGCTGGACCGGTACCCGCAGCCTGGTCATGCACCCTCCGTCGTCAGCGGCCGGCACACCCGGCCCCGGGCCATCCTGCACCTCGCCGGCGACCACCGCGGGACGCGGTCCGCCCAGGGGGTCAGCGGCCCCGCGCGCCCGTGGCCCGCCGGGCCTGCTCCCGGCACGTCGCCAGGTCGGCCAGCACGGCCCCCACCGGCTCGACCACCCGCGCGCGTGCGACCTCGCCCACCGCGGCGTGCAGCCGGGCGCGCGCCACCCGCGCCCGCCGCGTCGCGGCCACCCGCGCCAGCACCGAGGCCAGCAGGGCCAGCAGCGCCCCGGCCAGCAGCCCGCCCGCGAGCAGCGCCGTCGGCACGGGCAGCGGACCCCACTCCGGGGTCCGGGGCTCCGGCAGCCGCAGGTAGGCCATCCCCGCGAGCAGCGCCAGCCACAGCGCACCGGCCACCGCCGCGGCCAGGAGCAGCCACTGCAGCACCCCCACCGCCCGCGCCCACGCCGCCGCGCGCGCCGGCAGCAGCGTCGTCCCCGCGACCGCGCTGTCCAGGTCGTCCGCCAGGTCGTGCGTCCCGACCCGCGCGCGGGCGTCCAGCGCCCACGCGTCCGGCACGCCCGCCGTGGCGGTGTCCACGTACCGGCGCACCGCCGCGCCCGCCGCCGCCCGCGCCGCCGGTCCCGCGGGCGGCAGGGACGTGCGCTCCGTGCCGTCCGCCGGGGCGGCCGCGGGACCCAGGTGCAGCCGGCGCAGCGGGTCCGGCCGGAACCGCGCCAGCCACCGCACCGGCGGCCAGCCGGCGTGCGCCGTCGTCCGCCGCACCGACGCGTCCCGCACCGCACGGACCACCACCGGCACCCCGGCCGCCTCCGCCAGCGCCGCGACCAGCGCCGACGACCCGCCGCGCTCCGCCCGGCCCGCGTCCCGGCCGCCCGCGCCGCCGCACGCGTCGAGGACCCGTCCGGCGGCGACCTCGACATCCGCCTCCCACCGCCGGGTCGCCGCCCGGCGCCGCTCCGCCGCCTCGTCCAGCAGCCCGCGCAGCGCCGGCAGCCCCTGACCTGTGCGCGCCGACACGGCCAGCGTCCGCACCCCCGGCAACCCGTCCTCCGCGGCGAGCCGCCGCAGGTCCGCCAGCACCGCGTCCGCCTCGGCGGGGGCCAGCCGGTCCGCCTGGTTCAGCACCAGGACCACCACGTCCCCGTGCCGGGCCAGCGACCGCAGGTACCGCTCGTGCAGCGCGGCGTCGGCGTACTTCTGCGGGTCCACGACCCACACCAGCAGATCGACCCGCTCCATCAGGTGCTCCGAGCGCAGGCGGTGCTCCGCGACCACCGAGTCGTGGTCCGGCAGGTCCAGCAGCACCAGCCCGCCGCCGCCCCCGGTGCCCGGCGCGCCTCTCCCGCCGGCGGGCGCGGCGGGGACCTCGTGCCGGCGCCGCACCCCCAGCCAGTCGAGCAGGGGGCCGGCGCCCGGGCCCTGCACCGCCGCGAGCGCCTCCGACGTCGTCGGACGCTGCACCCCCGTACCCGCGAGCTCCTCGCCGACGAGCGCGTTGAACAGCGTCGACTTGCCCGACCCCGTCGCCCCCGCCAGCGCCACCACCGTGTGCTCCGCCGACAGGGCCGCGCGCTCGCCGGCGCGCGTGACGACGGCCCGGCCCGCGTCCAGCACCT
>JAPSIJ010000048.1 GCA_031178805.1 Cellulomonas sp.
GCGATCGGCGCGGTGGCCGCGACGGCGCAGGCGGTGGTCTGCGTCGCCGTGCTGGCCGCCCGGGCGCCGTACGTGTGGGCCGCGCGCGGCAGCCGCCAGCTCCGGCGGGTGCCGGACCTGTGGGGGTTCGTGCTCGGCGCGGCCGCGGGCGCGGCGCTGTCCGCCCCGCTCGTGGAGCTCGCCGTCGTCGTCGGCGGGCAGTCCTGGTCCTGGGAGACCCCGCTGCTCTGGACGGCGCGGAACACCGTGAGCATGGTGAGCATCGGCACGCTCGGCTGGACGCTCGGCGCGTGGCTGCACCACCGGGCGCAGCGCGGCGCGCGGGAGCGCATCGAGTGGTGGACCGAGGGCCGGGGAGCCGACTACCTGGCCGCGCTGCTGCTCGCTCCCCTGCTGTACCTGGTGTGGTTCCTGCAGCTGTCGGACCTGGCGGTCGTGTTCCCGCTGATCGCGCTCACCGTGTGGGCCGGCTCGCGGCTGCCCACCCGGTCGGTCGTCCTGCACACGACGATCTGCGGGGTCGTCGCGATCCACCTGACCCTGATGGGCATGGGGCCGTTCGCGAGCCTGCCGGACGCCACCGCGCAGGTCGGGGTGGCGCAGCTGTACGTCGGCCTGGTCGCGGTCATCGGCATGGCGCTCGCCCTCTCGCGGGACGAGCGGGGCCGGCTGGTGGTCGAGCTGTCGGCCGCCCGGGACCGCGCGCAGGCGCAGGCCGCGCTGCTCAGCACGGTCGTGGACACGATGTCCGAGGGCGTGCGGGTCGTCGACGCCGCCGGCCGCGTGGTGGTGCGGAACCCGACGGCCACCCGCCTGCTCGCCGGCACGGCGCACCTCGACCCGCGCGACAGCACCACGGACCTCGCCGGGCTGTCGCGCCTGGACGGCTCGCCGCTCCCGGACGCCGAGCTGCCGTTCCGCCGGGCCCTGGCGGGCGAGGAGGTGCGGGACGCCGACCTGCTGGTGCGCGTGCCCGGCATCCCGGAGCCGCGCGTCGTCACGTTCTCCGCGACCCGGATCCCCGAGCAGTCGGGCGGCGGGGTGGTCACCGTGCTGCGCGACGTCACGGCCGAGCGCGCGGAGCTGCGCCGGGCCGCCCAGGTGCAGGCGAGCCTGCTGCCGTCGCGCGGGCTGGACGTCCCCGGGTTCGACCTCGCCGCCCGGTTCGTGCCCGCGGGCTCGGTCGGCGGCGACTTCTACGACTGGCAGCAGCTGCCCGAGGGCCTGGTGCTCACGATGGCGGACGTGATGGGCAAGGGCCCCGCGGCGGCGATCCTCGCCGCGACCACCCGCTCCGTGCTGCACGCCCAGCCGCGGCTGCACGACGTCGCGGGCACCCTGACCGCGACCGAGCTCGCCATGGACGCGGACCTGCTGAACGCCGGCGCCTTCGTGACGATGTTCCGCGCGTTCGTCGACGCCTCCGACGGCACCGTCTCCTACACCGACGCCGGCCACGGCCTGTCGATGATCATCGGGGCCGACGGCAGCACCCAGCGGCTGTCCGCGACCGGCCTGCCGCTGGGCATCGCGCCCGGGCCGACCCGGGTCAGCGCCCGCGCCCGGCTGCTGCCCGGCGACCTGCTGGTGACGTTCAGCGACGGCGTGCTGGACGCGCTCGGCGGCTCGATGGAGGACCTGGACCAGGTGCGCGACGCCGTGCGCGGCACCGCGTCCGCCGACGACGCCGCCGGCGCGGTGCTCGACCTGGTGGGCGACACCGGGTACGCCGAGGACGACCTCACCGTGCTCACGCTGCTGCGGGCCGCGTGACCGGCGGCGCCGTGGACCTGCTGCTGCTGGCGGACACGCACGTCCCGCGGCGCGCCCGGGACCTGCCGGCGCCGGTGTGGGCGGCGGTCGAGGCGGCCGACGTCGTGCTGCACGCCGGCGACTGGGTCGACGTCGCGCTGCTCGACGCGCTGGAGGCCCGGGCCCGGCGGGTCGTGGGCTGCTGGGGCAACAACGACGGCGCGGCCCTGCGCGCCCGGCTGCCGGAGGTGGCGCGCGCGACGCTCGGCGGCCTGCGCGTCGCCGTGGTGCACGAGACGGGGCAGCGCACCGGCCGGGAGGCGCGCTGCGAGGCCGCCTACCCGGACGTCGACGTGCTGGTCTTCGGGCACAGCCACATCCCGTGGGACACGACGACGCCGCGCGGGCTGCGGCTGCTCAACCCCGGCTCCCCCACCGACCGGCGGCGGCAGCCCGCCGGCACGTTCGTGACCGCGCGGGCCGCCGACGGTGCGCTCACCGACGTCCGGTGGCACGAGGTGCCGCCGCGCTGACGGGCCCCGTCAGCCGTCGCGGCGCAGCGCCACCACGGTGAGGTCGTCGGGCCGGTCCCGCAGGTCGACCGCGAGCCGCAGCACGGCCTCGACCGCCGCGTCCGCCGAGCGGGCCCCGCGCACAGCATCCACGACCACCGGCACCGCGGCCGTCGAGCCGTCGACCACGTCCAGCGCGCCGTCGGAGAAGGCGACCAGCAGGTCGCCCGGGCCGAGCCGCACGGTGCGCTGCTCACGCGCCTCCTCGTCGAGCACGCCGAGCGGCAGCCCGGTGGCGGGCAGCCGCTCGTCGGTGCCGTCGGCCCGCAGCACGACGGTCAGGCCGTGGCCGGCGTCGGCGTACGTCACCTCGCCGGTGGCGGCGTCGAGGGCGGCGTGGAAGGCGGTCGCGAACACCCCGGCGCCCGACAGGTCGCCGTGCAGGATGGCACCGGCGTACAGCAGCGACTGCGCGACCTCGGCCCCGTGCGCGGAGCCGCGGAGCACGGCGCGGACGGACGCGGCCATGATGCCCGCGGCCGCGCCCTTGCCCATCACGTCCACGAGGCTCAGCACGACGCCGTCCTCGGTGGCGGCCCAGTCGTAGAAGTCCCCGCCGACGGCCCGGCTCGGCAGGCACGCCCCGGCCACCTGGTAGCCGGGCACGTCCGGCGGCGTCCGCGGCAGCAGCCCGGCCTGCACCTGCGCGGCGCGCTCGAGCTCGGAGTCGATCACGAGCTCCTTCTCCACCCACGCGGCCAGGTCCCGCAGCAGCGCGGCGCTCTCGGGCGGGAACTCGCGGGGCCGGTGGTCGGCGATGCACAGGGTGCCGACCCGGAAGCCGCCCGGCGCCACCAGGGGCTGGCCGGCGTAGAACCGCAGCCCGTCCGGCTGCGCCACGAAGGGGTTCGCCGCGAACCGCGGGTCGGCCGAGGCGTCCTCGACCACGAGCATCCCGTCGCTCTGCACGGCGGTGTGGCAGAAGGAGTCCTCCCGCCGGACGACCCGCTCGTCGAACCCGGACATCGCCTTGTGCACGACGACGTCGCGGTCGACGAGCGACACCAGCGCCGTCGGCACGCCGAACAGCTGCCGCGCCAGCCGGACGACCCGGTCGAACCGGTCCTCCGGCGGCGTGTCGACCACCCCCAGCCGGTGCAGCGCCTCCAGCCGGTCCTGCTCGCGTGCTCCCGTTCCCGTCACCATCGCCCTCGACGGTACGTCAGCGGAGCGGCCGCGCGCAGGCGCCCGGCGCCGTGGTGCCGCTCACGTGGACCAGTCGCGGGTGAGCCGCCAGGTGTTCCGGCCAGCCCGGCGGGAGAACGCCAGGCTGTCCACCGCGCGCTGCACCAGCGCGATCCCCCGGCCGCTCTCGGCGAAGTCGTCCACGGGCGCCGGGTCCAGGTCGACGTCCACGAGCGTGCCGTCGTCGGAGATCTCCGCCTCCAGGACCGGCGGGGCGGCGCGGAGCAGCGCCGAGGCCCGCACCGGGTCCGGGCCGACCGGCGTGGTGTGCCGGACGACGTTCGTGGCGATCTCGATCACCGCGGTCTCGAACCGCATCCGGTCGATCTCGGGGACGGCCGGGACCGCGGACCACAGGCGGGCGAGCCCGCCGTGCACGTCGTCGAGCCACCCCGGCTCCGCGGCACCGTCCACGCGGAGCTCGACGGGGGCGTCAGCGGCCGTCACCGGCCGCGTCCTCGACGCTGGCGTAGGGCCGCAGCACGCGGTCCATCGTGGTGAGCTCCAGCACGGTGCGCACCTGCGGGCCGACGCCCGCGATCCGCAGGTCGCCCCCGGCGGCGCGCGCCGAGCGCAGGCCGCCCACGAGCGCCCCGAGCCCGGACGAGTCCAGGAAGGTCGTCCCCGCGAGGTCGATCACGACCAGCGTGCGCCCCGCCGCGACCTCGCGGTCCACGGCCGCCTTGAGCTCGCCCGCGGCCGCCATCGTCAGGCGCCCGCGCACGCGCACGACCCCCGCGTGCCCGACCTGATCGGTCTCCAGCTCCATCGTCCGTCCTCTCTCAGTCCGTCGCGCCCGGGGCGACCGCGTGCGGCGCCGCGTACCCGCGGTAGCGCAGAGCCTGCACCACCACGCTCAGCACCACCAGGTCGTACACCACCCAGACGATGTTCACCGCGGTGCCCACCCACCAGGACAGGCCCATCGCCGCCCGCACCACCCCGACCACGACGGCCACCACCAGCAGCACCATCGCCAGCAGCTGCGGCCACACCAGGCGCCACTGGCTCGGCGAGCCGTCGGGCCGCACCTTCGGCGTCACCGCGAAGCCCAGCGGCCGGCCGAACCACACGTTCGCCGCCGCGGTCCACACCGCCGTGATCCACACCGGGAACAGGGCGAGCGCGTACTGCTGCCCCCGCCAGGTCCGCACCCCGCGGGCCGCCACCAGGAACAGCGCCTGGCTGGCGAGGAAGAACGGGATGAACCGCGCGAAGAAGTCCACCGTCCAGGCGGTCACCGGCAGCACGCCGAAGCACAGGAAGATGATCGGCGCGGCCAGGTACACCAGCGCGGCGAACCCGGACAGGTACGACCACATCGTCGCGAAGTACATGAGCCTCTGGCCCACCGTCAGGCCCCGGACGCCCAGCGGGTTCTCCTTGAGCATCACCTGCATGGTGCCCTGCGCCCAGCGCAGCCGCTGGGTCATCATCGTGCCGAGGTCCTCGGGGGCGAGCCCGTGGGCGAGGCTCTCGTGGTGGTAGACCGTCCTCCAGCCGAGCGCGTGCAGCCGCATCGCGGTGGCCATGTCCTCCGTGACGGACAGCGTGGCCACGGGCATCACGGCCTGCGCCTCGGCGGAGCGGTCGACGTCCACCGCCCGCACGAGGGCCTGCACCGACTCGATGGCACCGAGGGGGGACCAGTCCCGGTCGGCCAGGCGCGCCAGGGCGGGCTCGTCCACCACGACGGCGCCGATCTCGTCGTCCCGGCCGATGGGCAGCGCGGCGATGGCGGCCAGGTCCGCCCGGATGCTCGCGACGTCCTGCGCCACCACCGACGCCGAGATGGCGTCCACCCGGCGCTGGAACGCGTAGGTCACGTCGGACAGCGGCTCGCCGGCGTCCAGCGCGCCGAGCGCCTGCGCGGCGGCCTCCTGGACCTCGTGCAGCACCGCGGCCTGCGTCGGGTCCGGCGCGGTCCGCTGCGCCTGGGCCAGCAGCCGCCGGGACGCGTGCAGCGCGTCCCGCACCGAGCGCTCGGTCTCGCGGACGTAGCCGACGATCCCGAGCTGCATCAGCGCGTCCCGGCGCAGCACCGCGTTCGACCCGCAGAAGAAGGCGGCGTTCCAGCCGTCCTTGCCCTGCTGGATCGGGCCGTAGAACAGGGGCGCCTGGCTGCCGAGCGGGTCGGCCTCGGTGACGTTGGTGAAGAACTGCGGCGTCTGCACCAGCGCGACGCGGTCGTCCTCGAAGTACCCGAGCGTGCGGTCCAGGATCGCCGGGTCGGGGATCTGGTCGGCGTCGAGGATCAGCAGGAACTCGCCCTCGGTGACGAACAGGGCGTTGTTCAGGTTGCCGGCCTTGGCGTGCCGCGGCCGGTCGACCCAGTCCTCGGACCGCTCGATGTACCCGACGCCGGCGGCGCGCGCGGCGGCCGCGAGCTCGGGCCGGGACCCGTCGTCCAGCACCCAGGTGCGGTGCGGGTACCGGATGTCGCGCGCGGCGACGGCGGTCGCCATCACCAGGTCGACCGGCTCGTTGTACGTGGTCACGAACACGTCGACGGTGAGGTCCGGGGCCGGCGCGGGGGGCTCGGGCCGCTGCTTCGCCCGCCACATCGTCATGCCGAACAGGCAGACGTCGAGGAACGAGTACGTCTCGGCGATCACCAGCGGGACCGCGATCCACCACGCGGACCAGTTCACCGACTCCAGCCAGCGCCAGGCGACGTAGTTCAGCCCCAGGACCAGCGTGACGGTCACGATGATCCGGAGCACCAGCTGCTGCCTCATGCGCCTCCCCCTCTGCGGCACGACGTCGGCCGGGACCGGCGCACCTGCACGTGCCCCGGCCGGGCCCTGTCCCGCCGTCGTGTCCCGGGCGCGACCCTACCCAGGCGACGGGGCGGGTGCGCGGCGGCGACTCACCCGCCGGACGGGTCAACCCCCCGCCGGGGATGCCGATCGGACACGTGTGACAGCGCTCGCCACGATCCCCCGCACGGCACTGGCCGTGGCCGGGCTGCTGGTCGTGCACGCGGTGCTGCCGGTCGGCTTCTGGCGCGACGTCCTGTACGTCGCGGTCGGCGTCGCCGCCACGGTCGCCACCGCCCGCGCCGCCCGCCGGTCGACCGGACCGCTGCGGCCGGCCTGGGTCCTGCTCGCCCTGGGGCTCGCGGCCTGGGTGCTGGGCGACACCATCTGGACCGTGCTCGAGCGGGTGCTGCGCACCGACCCCTTCCCGTCGCTCGCCGACGTCGCCTACCTCGCCTCCTACCCGCTGCTCGCGGCCGGGCTCGTCAAGGCGTTCCCGGCCCCCGCGGGCAGGCGGCCGGTGTGGCTGCTCGACGCGGTGATGGTCGCCAGCGGCGGCCTGCTGATGCTGTGGCTCCTGGTGCTCCGCCCGGCGCTGTCCGGCTGGGCCGAGGACCCGGTCGCCACCACCGTGGGCGCGCTGTACCCGGCCGGCGACGCCGTGCTGCTCCTGGTGCTGGCCCGGTCGTTCGCCGCCGTCGGCACCCGGTCCCGGGCGCACCAGCGCACCTCGGCGGCCGTCGGCGTCATCATGCTCGCCGACGTGCTGTTCCAGCTCAGCTCCACGTGGCCGGTGCTGGACGCGCACGCGTACCTGCTCGACACGCTGTGGCTGCTCGGCTACCTCCTGCTCGCGGCGGCCGCCCGGCACCCCTCCGCGTCCCGCGTCCCGGCGCCCGACCCGGACGGCGAGCTGTCCGGGGTGAACCTGGCGTTCATGATCGGCTCGGTCTGCGTGCTGCCCGCCACGCTGATCGTCGAGGCGCTGCGCGGCGGCCCGGTGCACCTCGTCGAGGTGTGCTCGGTCGGCGTCGTGCTGATCGTCGTGTTCATGACCCGGTTCGGCGGGCTGCTGCGCCAGATGAGCCGCCAGCACGCCCGCCTCGACCACCTCGCCGTGACCGACCCGCTGACCGGGCTGGCCAACGCCACCGGGGTGGCGCGCCGCCTGGAGCGCGCGGCCCACGAGCCCGGGGCGGACGGCACGCTGCCCGCCGTGCTCCTGGTGGCGCTGGACGGCTACCGGGACGTGGTCGAGACGCTCGGCTACGGCGTGGCCGACGACCTGCTCCGCGCGGTGGCCGGCGTCCTCGGCCGTGACGCCGAGCCGGGCGCGACGGTCGGCCGGATGGGCCGGGACGTGTTCGCGCTCGCGATCGACGTCACCGCCCCCGAGGAGGCGGAGGCGGCGGCCCGGCGGCTGCTCGACCGGCTGGCCGCGCCGGTGCCGGTCCGCGGCACGGACCTCGCGGTCGGCGCGCTGGTCGGCGTGGCCGTCGCCACGGCGCGGCCCGCGTCGGCGGAGGCGCTCGCCGGCCGCGCCGACGCCGCGCTGTCCGTGGCCCGCGGCCTGCCGGAGCGCGTCGCGCTCGACCGGACCGGCGGCTGCGACCGCGCCGGCTCGGCGCTGCCCGAGGCCGACCTGCTGCTCGGTCTGGCCGCCGGCGTGGCCCGTGGGGAGCTCGTCGTCCACTACCAGCCCGTCACCTCCGTGCACGGCGGGACGGTGATCGGCGCCGAGGCGCTGGTCCGCTGGCAGCACCCCGAGCACGGGCTGCTCGGCCCCGTGGCGTTCGTGCCCGGCGCGGAGCGCACCGGCCTGGTCCGGCCCGTCACGCTGTACGTGCTCGACGCCGCGCTCGCGCAGTGCGCCCGGTGGCGCGCTACCGGTGCCGCGGTGTCGGTGGTGTCGGTGAACGTCTCCGCGCACGACCTCGACGACCCGCGCCTGGTCGGCGACGTGCGCGCCGCCCTGGACCGGCACGGGCTGCCCGCGGACGCGCTCGGGCTGGAGGTGACCGAGACGATGGCGATGCGCGACGGGGTCCGCGCCGAGCGCACGCTGCGGGCGCTGGCCGACCTGGGCGTGCAGCTGGCGGTCGACGACTACGGCGTCGGCTACGGCTCCCTGGACTACCTCCGCCGCCTGCCGTTCACCGTCCTCAAGGTCGACCGGGCGTTCGTCGCCCCGGCGCTGGAGGACCGGGTGTGCGCGGAGATCCTGCGGTCGACGGTGGACCTCGGGCACGCGCTGGGGATGCACGTGGTCGCGGAGGGCGTCGAGGACGCCGCGACGCTCGCGCTGCTGCGGGACCTCGGCTGCGACGCGGCCCAGGGCTGGGCGCTCGGCCGGCCGGGACCGGCCTCGGCGCTGGACGCCCCCGGCGGCGCGGCGGCGCCGGCCGTGCTGCCGACCCAGGCCGACGCACCGGCCGCACCGGCGTCCCCGGCGACCGCCCCGGCCTGACCCGACCTGAGCCGACCTGAGCCGGCCGGCGGCGGGCGGGGACCGGGGCGTCAGGCCGGCAGCGCCCGGCCGGCGCGGGCGGGACCGGCGGCGCGGGCCCGGCGGCGGCCGACCGCGCGGTACCACTGCCCGCACAGCACCACCGCGAGCGCCACGTGCACCACGTCGCCGCCGTACGCCATCAGCAGCGCGGCCTCGCGCGCCTCGGCGGCCGGCACCCCCGCCGGCGGCACCGCGTACAGGTCCGTCGCGAGCGCGCCGTGCACCCCGGTCGCCAGCAGCAGCACGAGCAGCCGGACGCGCGGACCTGGCCGGTGCGGCGCCGGGTCCGGGCCGACCAGCGCCGCCGTGAGCAGGCAGCCGGACGCGAGGACGTGCACCAGCACCAGGGCGTGCACCGCGGGGTCGGTGAGCATCCGGCCGAGCAGCGGCGTGCGGTAGAGCAGCACCAGGGACCCGACGCTCAGCAGCGCGGCGGTGACCGGGTGGCCGAGCACCTGCGCCGGCCGGGACCGCAGCAGCCGGGACAGCTGCCGGGCCCGGACGACGTCGAGCGTCCGCAGCGCGAGCGTGACCGGCGCCGCGAGCACCAGCAGCAGGGGCGCCACCATCCCGACGAGCAGGTGCGCCGCCATGTGCCCGGCGAACCCGTCGGGGACCAGCACGACCGCCGCGGCGACCAGCAGCACACCCGCCGTCCAGCTCAGCGTGCGCGCCCACGGCCACCGCCGGCCCCGGCCCCGCTCCCCCGCCGCGGCCCCGGCGTACCCGGCCAGCGCGGCGAGCACCGGGAGCGCCAGCACCGGCAGCAGCGACGCGGCGGCGTGCGCGTGCCCCACGGCTCAGCCCGCCCGGGCCGCGCGCGACGACCGGGCGAGCAGCACCAGCCCGAGCGCGAGCACCGCCAGCCCGGCGCCGTTCCAGGCGAGGTCGTACGGCAGCAGGTCCTCGACCCGGCGCACCTGGTGCAGCCGCAGCAGCTTGTGGTGCACGAGGCCGTCCCAGACCTGGAACAGCCCGGCACCGGCGCAGACCGCTCCCCACGCCCGCAGCCGGTCGACGCCGCCGGTGCGCCGGGCGTCGAGCAGCAGGAACACCCCCGCGACGCCGGCCAGCAGCTCGAAGGCGTGCAGCAGGCCGTCGCTGAGCAGCGCCGCGCGGGGCGTGCCGACGTCGTAGAAGTGGTGCCAGGCGAGCAGCTGGTGGAACACGATCTCGTCCACCGCCGCGGCCGCGGCGACGCCGATCAGCGCCCCGCCGCCCACCGTGCGGTCCCGGAGCAGCGGTGTCCGGCGGGCGCCGTGGGGTGCTCCGGTCACGTCGGCCTCCTGCGGTGCGGCGCGTCGGACGTGCTCGGCTGCGCGTCGTCGGCGACGCTAGCGCCGCGGCGCGGGACCGGCACCACGAGGGTGCTGTCAATTAGTAGACGGTTCAAGTATTGTTCCCGGACCGACGCGTCGCCCCGGCGCCGCGCCCGACCGGAGGAGATCCCATGCCCGACCGCCGTCCCACCGCGGCCGAGCGCCAGGCCCGCCTGGCCGCCGTCCGAGCCGAGCAGCGCGCCAAGGAGCGCCGCCGCACCGTCGTGATCGGCTCCGTCGCCGCCGTGCTCGTGCTCGCCCTGGTCGGCGTCGCCGGCTGGGTGATCGTCGACGCGGGCCGGGAGAACGCCGAGCTCGAGGCCCAGGCGTCGCAGGAGATCGACGGCGTCGAGACCTTCGAGGACCTCACGTTCAACCACGTGACGACCGCAGTCGAGTACCCGCAGACCCCGCCGGTCGGCGGCGACCACGCGGCCGCCTGGCTCAACTGCGGCGTGTACACCGAGCCGGTGCCGAACGAGAACGCCGTGCACTCGCTGGAGCACGGCGCCGTGTGGATCACCTACGACCCCGCACTGCCCGCGGACGACGTCGCCGCGCTCGAGGCGATGGCGGAGAACCAGTCCTACGTGCTCGTGTCCCCGTACGAGGGCCTGGACTCCCCGGTCGTCGCCTCCGCCTGGGGCTACCAGCTCGAGGCGGACTCCGCGGACGACGAGCGCCTGCCGGTGTTCGTGCAGAAGTACCTGCTGAACCCGGAGCTCGCCGAGGTCGGCGCCCCCTGCTCGAGCGGCGTCGGCACCCCCGCGTGACGGACCCCGGCCCGACCGGCACCGACGACCGGCACCACGCGCCCCGCGGGCGCGCGGTGCTGGTCGTCGTCGTGCTGGCCGCCCTGGCCCTCGGCGCGCTGGGCGGCGCGCTGCTCGCCCGGCAGCCGGTGCTCACGGCCGCGCCGGAGGGGTCGGTGGACGCCGGCTTCGCCCGCGACATGCCGGTGCACCACGCCCAGGCGGTCGAGCTCGCGGTGCTGGTCCGGGACCGGAGCACCGACGAGGAGGTGCGCACGGTGGCCCTCGACATCCTGCTCACGCAGCAGAACCAGATCGGCCAGATGGCCGGCTGGCTCTCGACCTGGGGCCTGCCCGCCGCCGCCTCCGACGCCCCGATGGCGTGGATGTCCGACGGCGAGCACGGCCACGCCGGGGAGTCCGCCGAGGCGTCCGGCTACGCGGCCATGCCCGGGTGGGTGTCCCGGGAGGACCTGGCCCGCCTCACCGCCGCCACCGGCACGGACGCCGACCGGCTGTTCCTGCAGCTGATGATCCCGCACCACGAGGGCGGGGTGGCGATGGCCGAGTACGCCGTCGAGCACGCCCGGCGGCCGCAGGTCGTCGCCCTCGCTACGACCATCGTCCGGTCGCAGGAGCGCGAGCTCGTCGCCCTGCAGGACATGCTCGCGGCCCGCGGCGGCCCGCTGCCCT
>JAPSIJ010000049.1 GCA_031178805.1 Cellulomonas sp.
CACCTATCCCGAGCTGAGCACGATGCAGGTGGCCGAAGGGGTGGCGGCGCACTGGCTCCAAGCCGTGCCTCTGAGCGACTCGGAAGCCGCGTTCCTCCGCCGCCACGGCTTCGATGCCCTGGACCGCCTCCTGGGCGAGAGTGGCGTGGATCTCTTCGACCTCCGGCGAAACCCTCTCCGCTGACCGCTCCTTCTTGCGAGCAGCGCTCGTCCGAGCCGTTCGAGCTCGCCCGGTGCCCGACGTCTGCGTCGGGGCCGACAGTTGGCCCGCCAACCCCGGGTCGGGGATCACCAAGGTCCCGGAGGGCCAAGAAAGGCGCTTCAGCGCGGCGCCCATTTCAGGCGTTCGAGCCGGGCGACGAGTTGCCCAATCATATGTCGAAGACGCCAGACAAGCTGGCAATCCATGAGGGATCGACGACGGTCGAGAGGACGACTCCGCTCTCGGAGCTGCTCAAGCCGAACATGGGAGATTGCCACTGGGCCGCGTGTACGCTGATAAAACGATGACCTTCTATCCAGACTTGAGCGAGTACGTCTACCTGCCCAGTCGCGTGCGCATGTGGAACGTGGGCTGGCTGGAGTCAGGGCATCCCTTCGTGCAGGGAGAGCTGGAGGGCGAGGTCCAAGACGCGATCCTGCGCCTCGTAGCGCGCCCCCAGAACATGACACGCGGGTACCACAATTGCCATTTTTGCGATGTGGAATCCCCGATTCGGTTGGACGGTGGCGGGGGTGCGGTCGGGCTGGGGGCGGCTGAAATCCATGTCACCGACCCGATCGGCCGGGTATTTGCCGCACCAGATATGGTCGCCCATTACATCACTGCGCATCGGTATCTCCCACCGCGGGAGTTCGTCGAGGCGGTTGACTGGGGTATCGCCGTCCAGTACGAGCGGAGGAACGGCCGCGCCTCCGAGCAGAGTTTCTTGATCCAGGCGATGACGGGCGTGCACGAGGTGGCTGCCAGGATTGAGGAGGTGGTCCGAGCACACGAAAGCAGTCCTGATGCGCCGAAACTGCCTCACTGGTTCCTCTCGCAATTGGAGGATGAGAATTGGGAGGTTCGCCCGGAAGTTTACGAGAAGTGGCGCGACCGGTCGATTGCCCCGGAGGCGCGACAGCGGGCCGCGCGCACAGTGCCGTGGGGACGGCAAGACTGGGTCGAGGAGATGGCCCCAGGTCGGCGTGGGTGGAAGTGGGTCGGCGCGCGGGTCATCGACGAGAGGACTGCTGCCTTGACTGTGAACGTCGTCGAGTGGCCAGCACCATTGACGGCCCTGCTCTGGCTGGTGAGTGCCGCAGGTGGCGTGGTCAACGAGGACTTGTTGCTTTGATGGCTGTGGTCTTGAGCGCGGCGGTGGTGCCAGCGCGCGCGACTCCCTGTGGGCTAGGACGCCAGCCGTCCAGGGTGAGACCGCCGCCGAGCTCGCTCGAATCCTGGACGTCGATGTGGTCTCCACCACGAGGAAGGCGCAGCTAGATCACTTCACGGGCGGCGAGGGGATGGGCTCCGCCTAGTTCTGATCGTGAGGAGTTCTCGGACATCTACTACGCACTCAGCGCATTGCTTGAGGGAGAGTAGCCGGTGGCTTGACGTCGGGCGATTGAAGGCGGTCGGGGCGTGAAGTGCTGCGCCGAGGTCTCGCCGGTGGTCCGGCGACGCCGCCCGGCTGGTGACACGTACTCGTCAGCCCGCCACCGCCGCCCGGCGGGCGAGCAGCGCCGCCGGGTCGTCGGTGCAGATCGCGTCGACGCCCATCCGCATCAGCTGCTCCGCGCGGTCGGGGTCGTTGACGGTCCACAGCCAGGCCGCCAAGCCCGCCGCGTGGATGGCGTCGACGTCCGCACGGCCCAGGCCCTCGGCCCACGTGGAGACGCCCGCGGCGCCGATCCGCACGGCGAAGTCAAGGGCCTCGGGCAGCGGCCGGCCCAGGTGCGAGAACCGCGCGATCTCCGCCTCCATCCGCTCCTCGTCGTACCCGGCGGCGCGACCGAGCGCCCGCAGGTGGTCCGGCGTCGCCACGCCAAGGGTCAGCGGGAAGACCCGGGCGCCGGGGACGAGCTGCTGCAGCTCGGTGAGGGCGTCCCACTGCCCGGAGGACGCGAACCACGCGAGGTCGGGGTACCGGGCGACGACGGCGGCGACGGCAGGGGCGGCGTCGGCGGCCTTGATCTCGATGTTGACCTCGGCCCGGCCCTCGGCGAGGGACAGCACCTCGTCCAGCGTCGGGACCCGCTCGCCGGCGCCGGCGTCCAGGGCCCGGACCTCCGCGAGGGTCAGCTCGGCGACCGCCCCGGTGCCGTCGGTCGTGCGGTCGACCGTGCTGTCGTGCAGCACCACCGCGACGCCGTCGGCGGTGAGGGCGACGTCGAGCTCGATGCCCTCGGCGCCGTGCGCGATCGCGCGGCGGAAGGCGGCCAGGGTGTTCTCGGGCAGCTCGGCGGAGGCGCCGCGGTGGCCGGAGACGCCGACCTCCGAGAGCGAGCGGGCGGGCAGGACGGGGCGCGTGGTCTGGACGGTCACGCCCGCAGCCAAGCCGGTGCACGTGGCACGCCGATGAGCCCGCGGTGACCGCCCGGTGGCGCGGACGTGTCGGGTGGTGCGCCGCGCGAGGGCGCCCGAGCCACCACGACGGCGCAAGCGATCTCGTGCGCCCTCGTGGTGTCTCGGCCGCCGTCGCGGGGGTGGCGCGGGCGCAGGCGGGGGCACGCACGGGTTCGGGGTGCCTACGCTGGCGCGGTGACCGAGCTGCACGAGCGCACCGCCGTGGACCTGCGTGCCGACCTGCGCGCCGGCGACCTCGACCCCCTGGACCTCGCCGAGCACTACCTCGGGCGGATCGCCGAGCGGGGCGACGCCGTGGGGGCGTTCGTCACCGTGACCCCCGACCTGGCCCGGGAGCGGGCGGCGGCGCTCGCGGCCGACGGCCCGCCCGCCGGCGACGACGCCCCGCTGTGGGGGCTGCCGGCGGGGGACAAGGACCTCGCGGACCGGGCGGGCGTGCCCACGGGGTTCGGCTCGCGCGCGTTCGCGGGCCCGCACCGGTACGTGCCGGAGGTGAGCAGCGACATCACCCGCGTGCTCGACGCGGCGGGCGTGGTGTCGCTCGGCAAGACGGCCACCCCGGAGCTCGGCTTCCCGTCGTACACCGAGACGCTGGTCGGCCCGCCGGCGCGCACGCCGTGGGACCTGACCCGGGGCGCGGGCGGGTCGAGCGGCGGGGCGGCGGCGGCCGTGGCCGCGGGGCTGCTGCCGTTCGCCCCGGGCTCGGACGGCGGCGGCTCCATCCGGATCCCGGCGGCCGCGTGCGGGCTGGTGGGGCTGAAGACGACGCGCGGGCTGCTGCCGGCGGGCGGCGGCGTGGAGGCGCTGGGCGGCCTGGGGGTGCACGGGCCGATCGCCCGGACGACCGCGGACGCCGCGCTGCTGCTGGAGGGGATGCTGCCCCGGCGCGCGGACGGCGCCACAGACCACCCGCGGACGCTGCGGACCGCCGCCGGGCCGCGGGGGTCGTACCTCGCGGCGGCGCAGCGGGGCGAGACGCCGGACGGCCGCCGGGCGTTCCGGGTCGGGGTGAGCACGTTCAGCGCCTGGGAGGACGCGTACGAGATCACGCTCGGACCGGAGGCGCGGGCGGCCCTGGACGGCGCGGCGGCGAGCCTCGGCGACCTCGGCCACGACGTCGTGGACGCCGGCACCTGGGCCCCCGACCCCGCCTACGCCCCGGCGTTCCGGACGCTGTGGATGGCGGGCGCCTCAGCGGTGCCGGTGGACGACCCGGAGCGCCTGGCGCTGCTGGAGCCGCTGACGCAGTGGCTGGTCGCGCAGGGGCGGACGGTGCCGGCGCGGGCGCTGGTGGAGGCACTGGCGGCGCTCGCGGCGTTCGAGCGGACGATGGTGGCGCGGGTCGAGGAGTACGACGCGGTGCTGCTGCCGGCGATGGCGATGACGCCCCGCCCGGTCGGCTGGTACGACGCCGAGGACCCGGAGCGGAACTTCGTCCAGCAGTGCCAGTACACGCCGTACACGTCGATGATCAACGTCTGCGGGCTGCCCGCGATCGCGGTCCCGGTGCACTGGACCGAGCCGACGGCCACCGCTCCCGCGGGGCTGCCGATGGCGGTGCAGCTGGTCGGCCGGCCCGGCGGGGAGCACACGCTGCTGGCGCTCGCGGCCCAGCTGGAGGACCGGCTGCGCTGGCCTGAGCGGCGCCCGCCGGTGTGGTGACCCGCGGCGGCCGTGCCCGGCTCAGGCGGCGCGCGACGGGCCGTCCCGACGCGACCGCCGGGCCCGCGCGGCGGCGTGGGCGGCGGCCATCCGGTCGACCTCCTCGCGGGTGAGCCCCATCGCGTCGATCAGCTCGGCCTCGAGCCGGGCGTGCGCGGCCTGCTCGGCGGCCGTGCGGGGCGGCGCGGCCGCGAAGAACCGCTGGCTGACCTCGTGGAGTCGCTCGTGGTCGATCACCGGCCTGCTCATGGCAGGACCGTACGGCCGACCACTGACACGCCCCTGTGCGCCCGCCGTCAGCGGCCGGAGCGCCCGCCGTCGGCCGCCGGAGCCGCCCGCCGTCAGCCGCCGGTGAGGTGCGCGAGCAGCCGGTCGAGGAACGCGGCCTGCGCGCTCACGACGAGGGGTCGCGCCTGCTCGACGGGCCACCAGCGCAGGTCGTCGAGCTCCGGGAACGTCACCGTGCGCCCGCTGCGCGGCGGCCAGTCCACGGTGACCTCGCTGACCGGCCCGCGCGCCGCCGCGAGCGCCGCGAGGTCCAGGTCCGCCGCCCGCGCCCACACCCGGACCACCTTGCCCGCGCGCTGCCGGACCTCGCCCAGATCGGCCTCGGGCCCGTCGGGGGCCGGGACGCCGACCTCCTCGGCGAACTCGCGCAGCGCCGTCGCGTGCGGGTCCTCGCCCGGCAGCGGCTCGCCCTTGGGCACGGTCCACGCGCCGGCCTGCTTCCGCGCCCAGAACGGCCCGCCCATGTGCCCGAGCAGCACCTCGGGACCCTCGGGGCCCGGGCGGTGCAGCAGCAGCCCCGCGCTCGTGCGGGCGGGTCCGGTCACGCGGTCAGCAGCCCGACTCGTCGTACGCGCAGAGCAGCGCCCACGCGCTCTGCGTCTGCGCGGTCACGGTGTCCCGGGCGGTGGCGACGGCGCTCTCGCCGCCCTGGAGCCCGACGAGCGTCACCGCGGTGCCCCGGCGCGTGACGGCGAGGTAGCTGCCGATCGCGTCGTCCAGCGCGCCGCCGGCGGAGGCGCCGTAGTAGTCGGTGGCCAGGCCCAGGCCCTGCGCCCCGACCTCCAGCGGCTCGACCACGTAGGCCGTCGTGCCGTCCGACCCCTGCTCGGCGCACGCCGTCAGCGCCGCCGCCAGCCGGTCCGCCTCGGCGACCGCCGCGTCGGCGTCCGGCAGCAGCGCCACCTGCTGCACCGCGACCGGGGCCTCCTCGGCGCCGTCGCCCTGCAGCACCGTGCGCATCGCGGTCGCGGCCGCGGGGCCCTCGACGGCGCACGCCTCGGGCAGCAGCCAGGCGACCACGCCGGACGACTCCTGGCGCGGCTCGGTCGGGAACTCCCACGCCGTCTGCGGCAGCAGCGCCTCGGGGGCCACGTCCGCGGGGACGCTCGGGCTCGCGGTCGCGCTCGGGCTCGGGGCGGCGGTCGTCGGGGCCGGCGCGGCCGACGACGACCCCGCGGTGTCGTCCGCCGCGCCCCCGGAGCAGCCCGCGAGCAGCAGCGCGCACGTGGCGACGGTCAGGGTCCGGGTCGTGGTCCGCATGCCGCCACCCTGGCAGCGCGGCGACGGCCGCGCGCGCCGGGTGTCAGACCCGCACGGTGCCCGCGATGCAGGTGACGGTCGCACCGCCGACCCACACCGTGCCGTCGGCGTCCCGCTCGACGTGCACCCGGCCGGCGCGCCCGAGCACCGTGCCCTGCGCGGCGACGTAGCGGTCCGGCGCCCGGCCGGTGGCCGTCAGCCACTGCCCGACCACGGCGTTCAGGCTGCCGGTGACCGGGTCCTCGGTGAGCCCCATGTCGACGGCGAACCCGCGCACCTCGAACGCCGCCTCCGCGCCCGCCGGGTACGGGCCCACGACCCCGACCGACAGCCCCGCGAGCGCCGCCCAGTCGGGGTCGAGGGCCAGCACCCGCTCCGCGGAGTCGAGCAGCAGCACGTGCCAGCCCGGGCCGTTGTCCAGGTACCGGTGGTCCCGCACGGCGCCGTCCGGCAGCCCGAGCGCGTCGTGGAACCGGCGCAGCGTGTCCTCGGCGACGGGCGCGTCGGTGGTGATCGGCGGCGCCGCGAACCGCAGCGTCGCGCCGCCCGTGCGCAGCGGCACCCGCCCGACGCCGCACTCCTGCACGACGCGCCCCGGCGTCCGGGGCCGTCCGCCGGCCGCGAGCCAGGCGTGGCAGGACCCGAGCGTGGGGTGGCCGGCGAACGGCAGCTCGCCGCCGGGCGTGAAGATCCGCAGCCGGTAGTCGGCCGCCGGGTCGGTGGGGCGCAGCAGGAACGTCGTCTCGGACAGGTTCGTCCAGCGGGCGAACGCCGCCATCTGCGCGTCCGACAGCGCGTCGGCGTCGTGCACCACGGCGACCGGGTTGCCCCGGTACGGCTCGGCGGTGAACACGTCGACCTGGGTGAACGGGCGGGTCGTGGCCTCCGGCATGCCGGTCACGGTACGCCGCGGCCCGGCTGTGGCAGGGTCGGAGGATGTACGACGTCGCGCTCTTCGACATCGACGGGACGCTCTGCGACCCCGGCACCGGCATCACCGACGCGGTGCGGCACGCGCTCGCCCGGATGGGCGTCGACGAGACCGACGACGCGGCGCTGCGCCGGTTCGTCGGGCCGCCGCTGGAGCACTCGTTCCGCGACTACTACGGGTTCGACCCCGCGCAGGTGGCGGCCGCGGCGGCGCACTACCGGGAGCACTACGTGGCCGAGGGCATGGGCCGGTACCGGGCCTACCCGGAGGTGGTGGAGATGCTGGCCGCGCTCGCGGACGCCGGCGTGCGGCTGGGCGTCGTGACGGCGAAGTCGCAGGCCCTGGCGGAGCAGGCGCTCGCCGCCACGGGGCTGCTGCCGGCGTTCGAGTCGGTGCACGGCCGGTCCCCGGACGAGGTGGTCACCAAGGACGTCACGCTGGGCGCCGCCCTGGACCGGTTCGGGGTGCCCGCGGCGCGGGTGGTGATGGTGGGGGACCGGGAGCACGACGTGCTCGCCGCCCGGCACCACGGCGTCGCCGCGGTGGGCGTGCTGCACGGCTACGGCACCCGGGCGGAGCTCACGGCCGCCGGGGCCGCCCACGTGGTGGGTTCCCCGGCGGCCGTGGTGCCGGTCGTGCTGGCCGGCTGACCGGTCAGTCGGCGAGGAACGCCAGGACGTCCTTGATCAGGGCCTCCTGGTAGGCGCCGGAGATGCCGTGCGGCGCGCCGGGGTAGACCTTCAGCGTGCCGAGCTTCACCAGGTCGATGGACTTGTAGGCCGCCGCGGCGATCGGGACGATCTGGTCGTCGTCGCCGTGGGCGATGAGGACCGGGACGTCGAGGGCCTTCAGGTCCTCGGTGAAGTCGGTCTCCGAGAACTGCGCCACGCAGTCGTAGGCGGCCTGCAGCTCGGCCTGCATGCCCATCCGCCAGAAGTCGTCGCGCAGGCCCTGGCTGATGGTCGAGCCCTCGCGGTTCGCGCCGTAGAAGCTCTCGGACAGGTCCTGGTAGAACTGCGAGCGGTCCTTGAGCACGCCCTCGCGGATGCCGTCGAACACCTCGATCGGCGTGCCCTCGGGGTTCGCCTCGGACTTGACCATCACCGGCGGCACCGCGCCGGCGGTGACGACCTTCACCACGCGGCCCCTGCCGTGCTGCGCGGCGTAGCGGACGACCTCGCCGCCGCCGGTGGAGTGGCCCATCACCGTCAGGTCGGTGAGGTCCAGCTGCTCGACCAGGGCGGCCAGGTCGCGGGCGTAGGTGTCCATGTCGTTCCCGCCGTTGGTGCGGGAGGAGCGGCCGTGGCCGCGGCGGTCGTGCGCGATGGCGCGGTACCCGTTGTCGGCCAGCACCTTGAGCTCGTAGGCCCAGCCCTCGGAGCTGAGCGGCCAGCCGTGGCTGAGCACGACCGGCTTCCCCTGGCCGTAGTCCTGGTAGAAGATCTCGGCGCCGTCGGGCGTGGTGATGTAGGGCATGGTTCCTCCTCGTGACGGGGTGCGGACCGACCTCCCCCGGGGCGCTTGCCCGGAGTGACCGCCCCCGGGGACCATGGGACCGCGCAGCGCCGCGCGCGGACCAGGAAGAACTCCGGCAGAACTCGCCGGCGGCAGGACGGGCGGGCGGACGTGGGCGACGACGACGGGCTGGGCGGGCTGCTGCGCCGGCACCGGCAGGAGGCCGACCTCACCATCGAGGACCTCGCCGCCGCCTCGGGCGTGAGCGACCGGGGGATCGGCGACATCGAGCGCGGCGTCAGCCGGGGCCCGCAGCACCGGACCGTGCAGGCGCTGGCGGACGCGCTCGGCCTGGACGTCGCCGCCCGCGCCGCGCTGCTGCGGGCCGCCCGCGACGGCCGGCGCCGGACCACGACGCCGCTGCCGCACGCGCTGCCCCTGCCGCGCCGCGTCGCGGACTTCACCGGGCGCGAGGTCGAGCGCGCGGCGCTGGCGGGCGCCCTCACCGCGGCGGACGGCGCGGCGCCGGTCGCCCTGGTCACCGGGCCGCCCGGGTTCGGCAAGACGACGCTCGCGGCGCAGGTCGCGCGGGACGTGCGGGACCGGTTCGAGGACGTGCTGTTCCTCGACCTGCGCGGGGTGGACGCGGCGCCCGTCGCGCCCGAGGCCGCGGTGCGGCGGGTGACCGAGGCGCTCGCGGCGGGCACGGTCCCCCCGGACCCCGACGCGGCGACCGAGCACCTGCGCGGGCTGCTCGCGGGCCGGCGGGTGCTGCTGGTGCTGGACAACGCCGCGTCCGAGGAGCAGGTCCGGCCGCTGCTGCCCGACGACGGCCCGGCCGCGGTCCTGGTGACCAGCCGCCGGACGCTCGCCGGGCTGACCGGCGTCGACCGCCTGACCCTCGGCCGGCTGGCCCCGGCGGACTCCGTGGCGCTGCTGGGGCGGATGCTGCCCGACCGCGGCGCCGCCGAGCAGCTCGCGCACCTCGCCACGCTCTGCGACGACGTGCCGCTGGCGCTGCGGATCGCCGGCAACCGGCTGGCCGCGCACGCCGGGTGGTCGATCACCGGGCTGGTGCAGCGCATGTCCGCCGAGGAGCGCCGCCTGGACTCCCTGACGGCCGGGGACCTGCAGGTGCGGGCGGCGTTCGCGTCGTCCTACGAGCAGCTGGGGCCCGGCGCGCAGCGGCTGTTCCGCCGGCTCGCGCTGGTGGACGCCCCGCACGCCGGCGCCGGCCTGGCCGCCGCGCTCGTGGGGGAGACCCTGTGGCGCACCGAGGACCTGCTCGACGAGCTCACCGACCTCAGCCTCGTGCAGCACCTGCCGGGCGACCGCTACCAGCTGCACGACCTGCTGCGGCTGTTCGCGCGCGGGGAGCTCGACCACCAGGAGGACCCGGCGGCGCACGCCGCGGCCCGCGCCGCCGCGGACGACTGGCTGCTGACCACGACGGTCCGCGCCGGCCGCCGGTTCGAGCCCGAGCACGAGGCGGACCCCGACGCCGGGATGCCGCTGCCGTCGGGCGGGGACGTCGACCTGCACGACGCGGACGCGGCGCAGGCGTGGCTGCGGTCCGAGTCCGGGAACTGGCTCGCCGCCCTGCGCCGGGCGTCCGACGCGGGCGAGCACCGCCGGGTGGTCGAGGTGGCCGACGCCCTGCACTGGTTCTCGGACCTGTGGGTGATGTGGGGTGCCTGGCCCGAGGTCTACGACCGCTCCGCCGACGCGGCGACGGCGCTCGGCGACGACCGGCTGGTGGCGGTGCACGAGGGCTACCGGTCCTGGGCCCAGGCGGTGTGCCGCCGGGACCGGCCCGCGGCGTTCGCGGCGGCGACCCGCTCGCTCGCCGCGGCCCGGCGCTGCGGCGACGTCGGCCAGGAGGGCTGGGCGCTGAACTACCGGGCGTACATCGCCACCCAGCTGGGCGACCTGGCCGCGGCCCGTGCCGACGCGGAGGCCGCGGTCGACCTCATGGTGGCGGCGGGGGACCGCGAGGGGGCACCGCAGGGGCTGCTCGGGCTGTCGCGGGTGCTCTCCCGGAGCGGGGCGCTGGACGAGGCGATCGCGACGATCCGCCGCACCCTCGACCTGGTGCAGGACCCGCGCACCCGCCCCCGGGCCCAGGTCGCGGCGTTCACCGAGGCGAACGCGTACTGCCACCTCGCCGGGGCGCTGGTGCAGGCCGAGCGGTGGACGGAGGCCCGCGAGGCCGCGGCGGCGGCGATCCGGCTCGGCGAGCCGCTCGGGGTGCTGCACATCCTCGCGGCGTCGCGGCTGGACCTCGGCCTGGCGGCGATGGCGCTCGGCCGGCCCGCGGACGCGGTCCCCGACCTGGAGGTGGCGGTCGCGCTGCGCCGCGAGCAGGGCGATGCGGCGCTGCTGGCCGCGGCCACCGCCGCCCTCGACGAGGCGCGGACGCTCGCCGCGCTGGGCGGCGGCGTCCCGGGCTAAGGTGCTGGTCATGGCGACGGTGCGACTCGGGGTCCTCGGTGCGGCCCGCATCCTGCACGACGCGGTCACGGCTCCGGCCGGGTCCGTCCCGGAGGTCGAGGTGACGGCGATCGCCGCCCGCGACCGCGCCCGCGCGGCGGAGACGGCCGAGCGCGAGGGCATCCCCCGGGTGCTCGACGACTACGACGCCCTGCTCGCCGACCCCGACGTGGACGCGGTGTACGTGCCGACCCCCGCCGCGCTGCACGGCGTGTGGATGCTGCGCGCCATCGCCGCCGGCAAGCACGTGCTGTGCGAGAAGCCGTTCACGGCGAACGCCGCCGAGGCGGAGGACGTCGCGGCGGCGGCCGCCGGCACCGGCCTGGTCGTGATGGAGGCGTTCCACTCCCAGCACCACCCGTCGTGGGCGCGGCTGCGCGAGCTGATCGCGGAGGGCGCGATCGGCGAGGTGACGAGCGCCGAGGCGGACTTCTGCGTCGAGATCCCCGACCGCTCGGACATCCGCTGGCAGGAGTCCATGGGTGGCGGCGCCCTCATGGACCTCGGCGTCTACCCGCTGCGGTTCCTCACCCACGTGCTCGGCGCCCCGACGGTGCGGTCCGCCGAGGCCGTGGAGGTGGACGGCGTCGACGCGTCGATCGTCGTCCACCTCGAGCTGCCCGGCGGTGCGCCGGCGGTCGTGCGGGCGAGCATGGTGGCGGCCGAGGACCAGAGCGTCGTCGGCCGGGTGGTCGGCACCGCCGGCAGCATCACCCTGCACTCGCCGTACGGGCCGCAGAACGGCGGCCGCCTGGTCGTGGAGCGCGACGGCGTCGAGACCGAGGAGCCCGTGGACCCGACCGCGTCCTACGTGTGGATGCTGCGGTCGTTCGCCGACGCGGTGCTGCGCGGCGGCGACCCGGTGTCCGGGACGGCGCA
>JAPSIJ010000050.1 GCA_031178805.1 Cellulomonas sp.
GAGTCGACCGGGCCGCTGCTGGAGGTCGTCCGGGTCGCCGGGGTCGCGTTCCCGCCGTGGCTGTTCGCGCTGATCGCGCTGCTCGCCGTGATGAACACCGCGCTGATCAACATGATGATGGCCTCCCGCCTGGTCTACGGCATGGCCCGCGAGCGGATCGTCCCGGCGGTGCTGGGCCGGGTGCACGCCCGCCGCCGCACGCCCGTCGTGGCGATCGCGTTCACGGTGCTGCTCGCGCTCACCCTCACCGCCACCGGCGACCTGAGCGACCTCGCCGACACCACGGTGCTGCTCCTGCTGCTGGTGTTCGCCGTGGTGAACGTCGCCGTGCTGGTGCTGCGCCGCCGGCCCGACACCGGCGACGACGCACCCGAGCGGGTCGAGGGCGACGACGCCCGGTCGTTCCGGGCGCCGACCTGGGCGCCGGTGCTCGGCGCGGTCGTGTCCGTGGTGCTCGCGTCGCCACTCACTGGCCGCGAGGGGAGCGTGTACCTGCGGGCCGCGGTGCTGCTGGGCATCGGCGTCGCCCTGTACGTGCTCAACCGCGTCCTCACGACCCGCGACGCCTGACCCCGCGCGCGCACCCGCACTCCCCTCGCCGGCGCCCTCGCCGAGACTGCAGAAGATGCGGCTTCCCGGGTCCCGGTAGCCGCATCGTCTGCAGTCTCGGCAAGCGCGCGTTGTGTACGGTCGTACACATGGGGTGCTAGCGTCAGCCGCATGAGCACCGACTACTTCGCCGGGGACCCGCGCACCCACCACGAGCGGATGCTCGCCGGGGACCTGTACATCGGCGACGACCCGGCCATCGTCGAGGCGCAGAAGGTGGCCGTGCACCGCGCCGCCGCCTTCGCGGCCGCGTACGCCGAGGACCCCGAGGCGGGCCAGGCGCGGCTGCGCGAGCTGTTCGGCAGCGTGGGCGAGGGCACGCACGTGCGCGCTCCGGTGCACGTGGACTACGGCACCCGGATCTCCGTGGGCGCTCGGACGTTCGTCAACATGGGCCTGACCGCGCTCGACGTGGCGCCGATCGTCATCGGCGACGACTGCCAGATCGGCCCGCACGTGCAGCTGCTCACCCCCACGCACCCGGTGGAGCCGCAGCCCCGCCGGGACAAGCTGGAGGCCGCGCAGCCGATCACCATCGGCAACAACGTGTGGCTCGGCGGCGGCGTGATCGTGTGCCCGGGCGTGACCATCGGCGACGACTCGGTGATCGGCGCGGGCTCGGTCGTCACCCGCGACATCCCGGCCGGCGTGGTGGCGGTCGGCAACCCGGCGCGCGTGATCCGCGAGACCATCTGAGGCATGCCCGACCCCGCCGCCGCACCCGCCCCGGACGCCGCCCCGGACGCCGCCCCGGCGCCGGCCCCGGACGCCGCCCGCACCCGGCGGAACGACCCCGGGCGCCGGGACCGGATCATCGACGCCTGCATCGACGTGATCGCGCGGGACGGCGTCGACGGGACGTCGCACCGGCGGGTGGCGGCCGCGGCCGGGGTGCCGCTGGGGTCGATGACCTACTACTTCACCGGCCGGGACGAGCTGCTGCGGGAGGCGTTCACCCGGTTCGCCGACACGGTCGCGGACCGGTTCCACGACCGGCTGCAGCAGGTGGCGCCCGGCGACCGGGAGGCGGGCGCGCAGGCGGTGATCGACATCGTGCAGCTGGACGTGTTCCCCGACCCGCGGGAGCTGGTGCTCACCCACGAGCTGTACACGCTGGCCTCGCGCGACCCGCGGTACCGCGCGCTGACCACGGCGTGGATGGCGCGCAGCCGGTCGGTGCTGGAGCGCTGCTTCGACCCGGCGACCGCGCGGGTCCTGGACGCGCTGATCGAGGGCCTCACCATCCACCGGGCGCTGGGCACCGGCACGCCGGACGACGGCGACGTCGCGCTGGCGGTCCGCCGGGTCACCGGGCTGGCGGGCTGACGCCGGCACCCCGGACGGCGTACCGTCCCCGTCATGGCGACGGCGAAGGTGCCCAAGGCGGTCTACGAGGCCGAGCTGTTCCGGCTGCAGGCCGAGCTGGTCACGATGCAGGAGTGGGTGCGGGCGACCGGCGCGCGGGTGGTCGTGGTGTTCGAGGGCCGCGACGCCGCCGGCAAGGGCGGGACGATCAAGCGGATCACCGAGTACCTGAGCCCCCGGGTCGCCCGCATCGCGGCCCTGCCCGCACCGACGGACCGCGAGCGCGGCCAGTGGTACTTCCAGCGGTACGTCGCGCACCTGCCCGCCGCCGGGGAGATCGTGCTGTTCGACCGGTCCTGGTACAACCGCGCCGGCGTGGAGAAGGTGATGGGGTTCTGCACCCCGGAGGAGCACGAGCGGTTCCTGCAGCAGGCGCCGGTGTTCGAGCAGCTGCTGGTCGACGAGGGGATCCTGCTGCGCAAGTACTGGTTCTCCGTGTCGGACGCCGAGCAGCTCAAGCGGTTCCGGTCGCGGCTGGACGACCCGGTGCGCCGGTGGAAGCTGAGCCCGATGGACCTGGAGTCGATCGCCCGCTGGGAGGACTACTCCCGCGCCAAGGACGAGATGTTCGCGCGCACGGACACCGCGCACGCCCCGTGGTTCGTGGTGGAGTCCGACCTCAAGCGGAACGCGCGGCTGAACATGATGGCGCACCTGCTCTCCACGGTCCCGTACCGGTCGGTGCCGCACGAGCCGGTGCACCTGCCGGAGCGCCCGCCGGCCGCCGCGGACTACGAGCGCCCGCCGCGCGAGCTGTTCACGCAGGTCCCGGACCACGCCGCCCGGCTCGCCGGCGACCGGGAGGCGGACGCCTGAGCCGGCGCCGGCCCGCGGGTCGGTACCGTGCCGGGCGATGAGCACGTTCACGATCGCCCCCGAGGACCCCCGCACGCCCGACGTCGTCGCCCTGCTGACGCGGCACCTGGAGCTCATGCACGAGCAGAGCCCGCCGGAGGACGTGCACGCCCTCGACGTCGACGCGCTGACGGCGCCGCACATCACGTTCCTCGCCGCGCGCGACGACGCGGCCGGCGAGCTGCTCGGCGTCGGCGCGCTCGCCGAGATCGCCCCCGGCCACGGCGAGGTGAAGTCGATGCACACCGCCGCGGCGGCCCGTCGGCGCGGGGTGGCCGGCGCCCTGCTGGGGCGGGTCGTGGACCTGGCGGTGGACCGCGGCTACGCCCGGGTGAGCCTGGAGACCGGCACCCAGGACGAGTTCGCGGCAGCGCGCGCGCTGTACGCCCGCGCGGGGTTCCTGGAGTGCCCGCCGTTCGGCACCTACGCGGCGAGCCCGAGCTCGGTGTTCCTCACGCTGGCGCTCGCGCCCCGCTGACCGTCAGGCGAGCGGACGCGGCGGCCGGTAGCGGAAGTCCCGGTCGGCGTCCGTGATCGGGCGCAGCACGCGCGCCGGCACGCCGGCCACCACCACCCCCGGCGGCACGTCGCCCGTGACCACCGCGCCGGCGCCGACGACGGACCCCGCGCCGATCGTCACGCCGGGCAGGATGGTCGCGCCGGTGCCGATCCAGACGTCGTCCTCGATGTGCACGGGCGCCGAGAACTGCGAGCCGTCGCGCCGCAGGTCCGGGTGCACCGGGTGGCCGGTCGTGGTCACGGTGACGTTCGGCGCGAACATCACGCGGTGGCCCACGTGCACCTCGACGTCGTCCACCAGCGTGAGGTTCACGTTGACGAAGACGTCGTCGCCGAGGTGCACGTACCGGCCGTACATCACCCGCAGCGGCGGCTCGACCCACACGCGCTGACCGACGCTGCCCAGCATCTCGCGCAGCAGCCGGTCCCGGCCCTCGACGTCGCGCGGGTGCGAGGCGTTGAACTCGTGCGCCAGCTCCTTGCCGCGGAACCGCTCCTCGGCCAGCGCCTCGAGCCCCTCGGCCCCGTCCGTGTAGAGCTCGTGCGCCGCCATCCGGCGGCGCACCTCGCGCTCGCGCTCGTCCATCGTCACCCCTCGTGCCCGGCGGGCCCGGTCGCCCGCCGCACCATCCTCGCCGGTGCGGGGCCGGACCCCGATGGCGTCGGGCCCGTCCGGCGCCTACGGTCGACCGATCACCTTCGAGACCCAGGAGGACCGCGTGGCGCAGGACGAGGGAACGATCCGCCCCGAGGCCGACGCGGACCTCGCGTCCGCGCACCCGCCGGACCGGTTCGTCGAGGTGCGCTCGTGGGCCCTCGCCTCCGTGACGGACCTGTCGCGGGTGCGCCGGGAGCTGCTCGCCGAGGTGACCGCGCCGCACGCCGGGCCCCAGCAGCGCCTCGGGCGGGTGCCGGAGAACATGGTGCTGGTGGCCTCGGAGCTGGCGACGAACGCGCTGGAGCACGGCCTCCCGCCGACCACGCTCACGCTGTTCGCGGACGGGCAGGACTACCTGCTGGACGTGGGGGACACGGACCTGTCCACGGTGCCGATCCTCGCGGGCGAGCGCCCGATGGGTGCGGGCGGCTTCGGCCTGCTGATCGCGCGCCGGCTGTCGCAGGAGGTCGGCTGGTACACGGACCACGCGACCAAGCACGTCTGGGCGACGTTCCCCGCCCAGGGCTGACGGCATCCCCGGCGCGCCCGCTGCGGCGGGCGTAGTCCGCCGCAGACTGTGACCGTGCACAGTCCGGCGCACCGATCTGACGCAGTACATGCCCCATTTCCGGCACAGACCTCGACCTCGTCACCTGGGACCGCATACAGTCCCGTCACCCGAACGGACGCCGCCGTCCGCCCGGGACCTCGGACGACGACGATCGAAGGGACCCACCCGCATGCTCCCCCTCCCCCGCGGGTCCGGCCGGCTGGCCGCGCTGCTCGCCGCCGGCGCCCTCCTCCTCACCTCCGCGCCCGCCTCCCTCGCCGCGCCGGCCGTGTCCGCGGCCCCCGCGACGCCCGCGGACGACGGGCCCGTCGAGGCCGGCATCGTCGTGCGGCAGGTCGAGGGCCTGGCCGACGACTTCATCACCGGCGTGGACGTGTCCTCGGTGCTGTCGCAGGAGGCGAGCGGCGTCGTCTACCGGGACGCGACCGGCGCCCCGGCCGATCTGTTCGCCGTGCTCGCCGACTCGGGCGTCACCGACGTGCGCGTCCGGGTCTGGAACGACCCCTACGACAGCCGGGGCCGCGGCTACGGCGGCGGCACGGTGGACGTCGACCGGGCGGTGGAGATCGGTCGGCGGGCCACCGCCGAGGGCCTGCGCGTGCTGGTGGACTTCCACTACTCCGACTTCTGGGCCGACCCGGCCAAGCAGCACACGCCCAAGGCGTGGGAGCGGCTGACGGTCGAGCAGAAGGCGGTGGCCGTGCACGCCTACACCGCGGCCTCGCTCACCGCGTTCCGCGACGCCGGCGTGGACGTCGGGATGGTGCAGATCGGCAACGAGACGAACAACGCGGTCGCGGGCGTCACCGGTTGGGCGGACATGTCCCGGCTGTTCAGCGCCGGCAGCGCCGCGACCCGCGAGGTGCTCCCCGACGCCCGGGTCGCCATCCACCTGACCAACCCGGAGACCGCGGGCCGGTACGCGACCGCCGCGGCGGCCCTGGCGGCGAACGGCGTGGACTACGACGTGTTCGCCAGCTCGTACTACCCGTACTGGCACGGCACGCTGGACAACCTCACCGCCGTGCTGCGGCAGGTGGCGGACACCCACGGCAAGCAGGTGATGGTCGCGGAGACCTCCTGGGCGTACACCCTCGAGGACGGCGACGGCCACGAGAACACCATCCGCCCCGGCACCGTCACGGGCCAGTACCCCGTGTCCGTGCAGGGCCAGGCCACCGCGGTGCGGGACGTCGTCCAGGCGGTCGCGGACGTGGGCGAGGCCGGGATCGGCGTCTTCTACTGGGAGCCGGCGTGGATCCCCGTGGGGCCGCCGTCGCAGCTCGCCGCGAACCGGGCGCTGTGGGAGGAGCACGGGTCCGGCTGGGCGTCCTCGTACGCGGGCGAGTACGACCCCGAGGACGCCGGGGCCTGGTACGGCGGCTCCGCCTGGGACAACCAGGCGATGTTCGACCACACCGGCCGGCCGCTGGAGTCGCTGCGGGTGTTCTCCTACGTCCGCACCGGGGCCACCGCGCCCCGCGAGGTCACGTCGGTCGAGCAGGTGCGGCTCACGGTCACGGAGGGCGACGCGATCACCCTGCCGGCGACGGTGCAGGTCACGTACAACGACGGCTCCGTCGAGGCGGAGCCGGTCACCTGGGCGGACGTGCTCGGCGGGGTCGACGGCCCCGGGACGTACCCCGTGCCCGGGACCACCGCCGCCGGGCACGCCGTCACCGCCACCGTCGTGGTCGAGGCGGAGAACCTCGTCCGGGACGGCGGCTTCGAGGACCCCGCCGGGACCGCGTGGACGGTGACCGGCACCGGGGCCGCCGCGGGACCCTCGGGCGACGCCGTCGCCGGCGCCCGGGCGCTGACCTTCTGGGCCGCGGCCCCGTACACCTTCGCCGCCACCCAGCAGGTCACGGGCCTCGCCCCGGGCCGCTACACGCTGTCCGCCACCGGGCAGGGCGGCGACCTGGCCGCCGGGGACGCCGTGCAGCTGACCGCGAGCACCGCGACGGGCAGCACCGCCGCGCCGTTCGCGCTGACCGGCTGGCGGGTGTGGTCCACCCCGACGGTCCCCGTCGAGGTCGGCGCGGACGGCACCGCGACGGTCGCGGTCACCGGCACGCTCTCGGCCGACGCCTGGGGCTCCGTGGACGAGGTCCGGCTCGTCCGGACGGCCGGGACCGGCGCCGACACGACGGCGCTGACCGGGCTCCTCGCGCGGGCCGACGCCGTCGACCGCGCCGCGTACACCCCCGCGTCGCTCGCGGCGCTGGACCACGCGGTCGCCGTCGGCCGGGTGGTGCTGGGCGCCGCGGTGCCGTCCGCCGAGCGGGTCGCGGAGGCCGAGGCGCTGCTGACCGGGGCGCTGGCCGCCCTGGTGCCGGTGACGGACCCCGGCACGCCGGCCCCCACGCCGACCCCCGTGCCGGAGCCGACCCCGCCGGCCGGCCCCGCGCCGACGACGCCCGCGCCGCCGGTGGCCGGCCCCGCGACGCCGGTCGCCGAGCAGGCCCGCGTCACGCTGAGCCGGGGCACCGTCCGCGCGGGCGGGACCGTCACGGTCACCGCCCGGGGGCTGACCGTCCCCGAGGTGGAGATCGGCGTGGCGAGCACCTACCGGGCGCTGGCCCGGGCGGCGGTCGTGGACGGCACCGCGACCGCGACGGTCCGGCTGCCCGCCGACCTCGCCCCGGGCACGCACCACGTGCAGGTGCGCGCGCTCGACGGCACGCTGCTGGCCGAGGTCGAGGTGGCCGTGCTCGGCGCGGGGTCGCGCGGCGACGGGTCGCTCGCCGCCACCGGCGCGGACCCGGGCCACCCGGCGCTGGCGGCCGCGGGGCTGCTGCTCGCCGGCGGCCTGCTGCTGGGCGCGCGGGCCGCGCTCCGTCGCCGCCCCGCCGCGGCCTGACCCGCCTCGCGCGCCCGTCCAGGGCAGTCATCGCCCGCGCACAGCGGGCGCCTGGGCGGGCGCGCGATCGTCGGCGCATGACCACGACACCGCACACCCCCGACCCGCAGGACCACGACGCCCACGGCGCGCCCACGGAACCGCTCGCCGCCACCCCGGCGGCTGCGCCGGCCAGCACCCCGGCCAGCACCCCGGGCGGCGCACCGCCCGCACCGCCCGCACCGGACCCGGCCGGCACCGGGCCCGCCGGTCCGCGCCCCCGGCGCCGGTTCGGCCGCGCGGTGGTCGCCGCCGTGCTCGCGGGGGTGCTGGCCGTCGGCGGCGCGGGCGGGTTCGCGATCGGCCGGGCCACCGCGCCCGACGCCCCGGGCTGGTCCGAGCGCGGTCCGGGCACCGGCGGTCAGCGGCCGGGCGACCTCCCGGGCGGTGACGGGCAGCCGCCGTCGGGCGGCACCGGTGCCGACGACTCCGGCACGTCCGACGACCCCGGCACCTCGGGGAGCACGGGCACGTCCGGGAGCACGGGCACCTCGGGGTCCGCCACCACCTGACGCGGCGGTGCCGTCAGCGGGCGGGCGCGGCCCGGCGCTCGTCGGGGTCCGGGATCAGCGCCAGCCCCGCGGCGACCGCGCCCCAGAGGAGCGCGGCCCGGGTGTGCGCGTACGGCACGCCCGCGGCCCGGCGGGCCTCGCCGCGGCGGAAGATCCACCGCTCGGCGACGACCACCGACGCCACGGACCCGCCGACGAGCGCGGCGGCGACCGCGGCGGCCGCCACCTTGCCACGCGCCGGCATGGTGCGCGCCGCCTCGGCCCAGTCGACGCGCTCCTCCTCGGGCAGCTCGGCCTGCGCCGCGCGGGCGGCGGCCTTCCCGCGCCGCATGTCCGGCACGGAGCCGGCCACCAGCACGACGGTGAGGCCGGCCTTGACCCACCCCCGGGCGGCCCGGGACCGCAGCAGGTCCGGGCTGGCGTAGTAGGCGGTCGTGGCGGCGCCGTTCAGCACGGCGGTGAGCACGCGGGAGGCCTGCGGGGTCGTCGGCACGACGGTCCCTCCTGGTCGACGGGTCGGTCCGGCCACGCTAACCGCGGGGTCCGCGGCGCCACATCCGCCGCAGGGCGGACCCGGGGCGTCACCCGGCGGAGCCCGGTCGCCCCTCACCGGCGACGGCCGCGCGGATCCGCTCGACCGGGGCCTTGGGCCGGCGGTCCGCGGTGAGCAGCCCGTTCGTCTCCTGCAGCGTGTCGGCGAGCTGGGTGTAGCAGCTGCCCGCGAGCAGCCCGCCGGCCCGGACCCCGTCGTACAGCGCGGTCAGCCGGGCGACCCAGTCCTCCGCGTCGGCCGCGGCGGTGTAGCCCCAGCCGTCCGGGCGGGGCCCGTCGGGCTGGAAGCTCACGCCCCCGAACTCCGTGAGCATCACCGGCTGGCCGGCGTCCTGCGCCCCGCCCACGAGCTGCGGGTGGCCGGACGGCGCGGTGCCCGTGACGATGTCCCGCCGGGCGTCCGCGTCGGCGTAGGTGCGCGCCAGCACCCGGCCGTCGCCCTCGTAGTCGTGCACGGTGAGCAGGTCGGTGCCCAGCTGCTCCCAGCCGTCGTTGCCGACGACGGGGCGGGTCGGGTCCACGGCGCGGGTGAGGTCCGCGAGCGCCCGCACGAACGCCTGCTGCGCCGGGTCGGTGGCGACCTGCTCGATCCCCCACGACTCGTTCTGCGGCACCCAGGTCACGACGCACGGGTGCGAGACGTCCCGCTCCACGGCCTCCAGCCACTCGCGGGTGACGCGCTGCACGACGGTGGGCGAGAACTCGTACGCGGCGGGCGCCTCGCCCCAGACGAGCAGCCCGAGCCGGTCCGCCCAGTGCAGGAACCGCGGGTCCTCGACCTTCTGGTGCACCCGGCAGGCGGTGAACCCGAGCTCCTTGATCAGCTCGACCTCGCGTCGCAGCGCGTCCCGGGACGGGGCCGCCAGGTGGCTGTCGGGCCAGTACCCCTGGTTCAGCACCGAGCGCACCGGGTAGGGCCGGGCGTTCAGCACGAACCGGCCGCCGGTCACGCCGACGGTCCGCACGCCGAGGTAGGACGACACGACGTCGCGCGTCGTGCCGTCGGGGTCGAGCAGCGTCACCGTGGCGTCGACCAGGCGGGGGCGCTCGGGCGTCCAGTACAGCTCGTCGCGCGCCTGGCCGTGCCGCTGCCGGCTCAGCGGCAGGCTCAGGTGCTGCCGGAGGTGCCGGTCGACCAGCGTCACCTCGACCGTGCCCAGGTCCTCGTCGCGCTCGTCCAGCCGCAGGGCGACCCGCAGCCGGCTGCCCGGGACCGGGGCGCCGCGCAGCGTGACCGTGAGGTCGACGGCCGTGGCCCCGGGCGTGGTCCAGCGCAGGCCGGCGACGCTGACGGCGGGGACGGCCTCCAGCCACACCGTCTGCCAGATGCCCGTGGTGCGGTGGTACCAGATGGCGTGCGGCTGCTCGTGCCAGTCCTGCTTGCCCCGGGGCTGCGCCGGGTCGTGCGGGTCGTCCTCGGCGCGGACGACGAGCAGGTGGTCCCCGTCGCCGGCCACCTGCGCCGTCACGTCGGCGGTGAACGGGGTGTGGCCGCCCTCGTGCTCGGCGACGAGGTGCCCGTCCACCCAGACGCTGGCGCGGTAGTCGACGGCGCCGAGGTGCAGCAGGACGCGCGGCGCGTGCGCGGAGCGGCCCGCGGCGGCCAGGTCGGCGGCGGTGAGCACCCGGGCGTACCAGACCACCGGGTGGAAGCCGGTCGCGCCGACCCCCGAGGCCGCCGACTCCGGCGGGAACGGCACGGTGATCCGCCCGGCGCCGGGCAGGCCGTGCTGCCAGCCGGCCGCCAGGCCCTCGTCGGCGTCGTCGTGGCGGAAGGACCACGGCCCGTCCAGGTCCGCCCACGCCGCGCGCAGCAGCTGCGGGCGGGGGTAGGTGCCGTCCTGGCGGGAGGCGAGCGGGGGTGCGGCGGCCGGGGGCGCGTCGTCGCGCCGTGCGGAACTGCTCATGGGATCGACATTACAGCGCTGTAAAGGCGCGTGACCGCTACGGTGGCCCGCGTGGGGAAGGTGACGCTGCAGGACGTCGCCGCGCGCGCGGGCGTCTCGATGAAGACGGTGTCCAACGTGGTGCGCGGCTACCAGCACGTGAGCCCCGCCATGCGCGCCCGCGTGCAGGAGGCCGTCGACGAGCTCGGCTACCGGCCGGACTCCCGCGGCCGCAGCCTCGCCACCGGCCGGTCGAGCATGCTCGCGCTGGCGTTCCCCGACCTCCGCCGGCCGTACTTCGCCGAGCTCGCCCACGTGTTCGCCCGGGTCAGCGCGGCCCGCGGCTACCGGCTGCTGCTGGAGGAGACCGGCGGCACCGCCGACGGCGAGCGCACCGTCATCCGCGACCGCGAGGCCGGGATCGTCGACGGCGTGGTCGTGCACCCGCAGGCGCTCACCGCGACCGAGCTGGACGCGATGCGCGGCGACACCCCGATGGTGTTCCTGGGCGAGGACGCGCAGCCGCCGGGCGCCGACCAGGTCGCCATCGACAACGTCGCGGCCGCCGAGGACGCCGTGGCGCACCTCGCCGCGCTCGGCCGGCGCCGGATCGGGTTCCTCGGCCACGAGGTCGGCCCGTGGTCCCGGACGTCGGCCCTCCGCCTGGAGGGCTACCGGCGCGGGCTGGCTGCGGCCGGCCTGCCCGCGGGCGAGGACCTGCTGGTCGCGCGCGGGCAGGGCGACGCGATTGGCGCGGAGGACGCCCTCGGCGCCGCGCTCGACGCCGGGCTGCGGGTGGACGGGCTGCTCTGCCGCGACGACCTCGCCGCCATCGGCGCGCTGCGGGCGCTGCGGCTGCGGGGGATCGACGTGCCCGGGGACGTGGCCGTCGTCGGCTGGGACGCCACGGTGCTGACCGCGAGCACGGTGCCCACGATCACCAGCGTCGCGCCGGACACCCAGGAGCTGGCGACCCGCGCGCTGGACCTGCTGCTGGCCCGCCTGGCCGGGGACGACTCCCCCGGCCGGCACGTGACGGTCGGCTACCGGCTCGTGCACCGGGAGAGCGCCCCGGGCGCCCCGGCGGCGGAC
>JAPSIJ010000432.1 GCA_031178805.1 Cellulomonas sp.
GTCAGGCCGTTCTCGCGCGACGCCGCGTTGATGCGCTGGATCCACAGCTTGCGGAAGTCGCCCTTGCGCGCCTTGCGGTCGCGGTAGGCGTAGACGAGGGAGTGGGTGACCTGCTCCTTCGCCTTGCGGTACAGGCGCGACCGCTGGCCGCGGTAGCCGCTGGCCTTCTCGAGGGTCGAGCGGCGCTTCTTCTGGGCGTTGACCGCCCGCTTCACGCGTGCCACGTGATGCTCCTTGCTTGGGGTCCGGGTCCGGACGCTCCCCGCGGCGCCTCGTGGGCGCCGCCGGGGTCAGCGGCCGAGCAGCTTCTTGATCTTCGGGGTGTCGGCGGGCGAGACGACGACGTCACCGGCGATGCGGCGGGTGCGGCGGCTCGACTTGTGCTCCAGCAGGTGACGGCCGCCGGCCTGCTCGCGCATGACCTTGCCGGTGCCGGTGACCCGGAACCGCTTCTTGGCACCGGAGTGCGTCTTGTTCTTCGGCATGGCTGCCGTCTCTCCTTGTCGTTCGCATCGCACGGTCGTGCGACTCGGGGTCAGCGGGCGTCCTGGCGGACGCGCCGGGGTGGGTCAGCTCGCGTCGTCACCCGACGCCGCGCCACGCGGACCGGGCCGCGGGGCCGGCTTGGGCGCCGCCCCCGGGCGCGGGCCCGGACGTGCACCGGTCGGTGCGGGCGCCGACGGCCGCGGGGCTGCCGGACGCGGTGCCGGCGGACGCGGGGTCGACTCGGGTGCCGGACGCGCGGCCGGGCTCGGCGCCGCGGTCCGCGGGGCGGCGGCCGGGCGGGCTGCCGGCGCGGGACGCGACGGGGCGGACGACGCCGGGCGCGAGGCGGGTGCCGGACGCGAGGGCGCGGACGGAGCCGTCCGCGCGGGCGCCGACGGGGCGGTGCGGGCCGGGGCCGCGGCACGGGCCGGCGCGGGACGCTCGGGCGCCGGGGCGGCGGCGGGTGCCGCCGGGGCCGTCGTGACCTCGGGCGCCGGCGCGGCCGGGGCGGGGGTCGCCTCGTCCGTCGTGACGTCCTCGACCTCGTCGAGCTCGTCGACCTCGTCGACCGGCTCCGGACGGGCGGGCCGCTCGTCGCGCGGCTGGGAGGCGGCCGCGCGCCGCTGCTCCTTCACCTGGTCCGCCTTCTTCTTGGTCGGGCCCAGCACCATGATCATGTTGCGGCCGTCCTGCTTCGGCATGCTCTCGATGAAGCCGAGCTCGGCGACGTCGGCCGCCAGCCGCTGCAGCAGGCGCACGCCCATCTCCGGGCGCGACTGCTCGCGGCCGCGGAACATGATCATGACCTTGACCTTGTCGCCGGCCGCGAGGAACCGCTCGACGTGGCCCTTCTTCGTGCCGTAGTCGTGCGGGTCGATCTTGAGCCGGAAGCGGATCTCCTTGAGGACGGTGTTGGCCTGGTTCCGCCGGGCCTCACGCGCCTTCATGTCGGCCTCGTACTTGAACTTGCCGAAGTCCATGATCTTGCACACGGGCGGACGTGCCGTGGGCGCGACCTCGACCAGGTCGAGGTCCGCGTCCTGGGCAAGACGCAGGGCGTCCTCCACGCGCACGATGCCGACCTGCTCGCCGTTGGGTCCGACGAGTCGGACCTCGGCGACGCGGATCCGATCGTTGATGCGGGGCTCGCTGATGTGGTGCTCCTCGGGTTCGTCGTGGTGGACCCCAGGAACGAGGAAGGCCCCCGCCCTGGGCACAGGGGGAGGCCTCGTCCGGACGATGGCGCGCGCGGCGCGACCACCGATCAGGTCGACGGGGCTCCCGTCGACCTGAGGACTGGACCCGGTCCCTGTCGTCGGCGAGGCCGAGCGGGCGGGACCCAGGTGGGAAGGACTCCACTTGTGCACCCGCTCCACCGCGTGCCCCCGACTCCGGCACGGACACCCGGGTGAGCGGGAGGCCGTGCGGCGGGACGAGGGCGCGCGACAGCGCGGGTCAGTCGGTGACCACTGTACCACCCGGATCCCGAGGCGCCAGGGGCACGCTCCCCCGTCTCCCCGCCCCGACCGCGCCGCGCCCTGACGCGCCTCGCGGCGTGTCGTCACTTGAATGATTCCAGAAAACATGATGACCTGGGCGCATGACCGACACGGACCTGCTGCGGGACCGGGGCCTGCGGGTGACGGCCCCCCGGCTCGCGGTCCTCGACGCGCTCGAGGGCCACGCGCACCTCGACGCCGACGAGGTCCTCGGCCGGGTCCGCACCACGCTGCCCGGCGTGTCGGTGCAGGCCGTGTACGACGTGCTGCACGCACTGACCGGTGCGGGCATCCTTCGCCGCATCGAGCCCGCCGGGCACCCCGCACGCTACGAGCGGCGCGTCGGCGACAACCACCACCACGTCGTGTGCCGCGGCTGCGGCGCCGTCGACGACGTCGACTGCGTCGTCGGCCACGCGCCCTGCCTCGTGCCGAGCTCGACGTCGGGCTTCGCGGTCGAGGCCGCCGAGGTCACGTTCTGGGGCCTGTGCCCCGCCTGCCGGCAGGCCGGCTGACGCCCCTGCCGCCCCCGCCCCCGCCGCCCGCGCGCGGCGGGTCGCTGCACCCCGGGCTGCGCCCGGACCGAGGAGAGGAACCCGCTTGTCCCACGTGCCCCCCACCACGACCAACGCCGGCGCGCCCGTCGCGTCCGACGCGCACTCGCTCGCGGTCGGCGCCGACGGCCCGATCGTCCTGCACGACCACTACCTGGTCGAGAAGCTCGCGCACTTCAACCGCGAGCGCGTCCC
>JAPSIJ010000433.1 GCA_031178805.1 Cellulomonas sp.
TGGAACGACCGGACCGGCCGGGACCGGGCCGTCAGGCCTCGGCCGGGACCGGGCCGCGGCCCTCGCCGCGACGGGACGACGCGCTGACGTCGGTGAGCACGGCGGCCACCCAGCCCTGCAGCTCCGCGGGCTCGTGCCCGGCCGGGTCGGGGGCGTAGCGCTCCTGCTCGACGGCCGCGGCCAGCGCGGCGAGCGCCCGGTCGGCGTCGGCGGTGAGCGGCCGGCCCCGGCGCGCCGCGACCTGCTCCCGCACGGCCGCGGCGGCCTGGCGCGGGGTGTGGGCGTCGGACCAGACGACGCCCGCGCGGCGGAGCCGGTCGCGCAGCCGCCGCCACGCGAGCTCCGGGGTGAGCCGCCCGGCGGGTCGCCGGAGCCGGCGCAGCAGCGCGGTGCCGGTGACGGCGGCCGCGGCGACGGCGAGCAGCACGGCGGCGAGCACCAGCGGACCGCGCGAGGAGCCGGCCGCGGCATCGTCCGGCTGCGCGCCCCCGGTCGTGCCCGGCGCGGTGCTGCTGGCGGCACTCGGGGCGGCGCTCGGCTGCGTGGCGGGCTGGCTCGGCGTGGCGGTCGGGGCGGCCGCGCGGAACGGGTTGCTCCACGCCGGCGGCGGCCCGGTCTGCACGGCGGGGGTGGGCTCGAACCGCACCCACCCGGTGCCGGGGAAGTACAGCTCGGGCCAGGCGTGGGCGTCCGCCCCGGTGACCCGGTAGGCGCGGTCGGCGTCGATCTCGCCGGGCAGGAACCCGACGCCGAGCCGGGCCGGGATGCCGAGGGTGCGGGCCAGCACGGTCATCGAGGTGGCGTACTGCACGCAGTAGCCGCGGCGGCTCTCGATGAAGTCCCAGACGGCGTCGTCGCTCGAGGCGGCGTCGACCGTGGTGTCGTAGCGGAACTGGGTGCCGTCGCGGAAGTAGGTCTGCAGCGCGAGCGCCTGGTCGTACGCCGTGGTGGCGCCCGCGGTGACCTCGGCGGCGAGCGCGCGCAGGTCCTCCTCGTGCTCGGTCTCCGGGACCTCGAGGTACGCCTGCACCTCCTCGGGGAGGTCCCCGGCGGCGGCGCGCAGCCGCTCGGGGGTGAGGTCGGGGACCTCGACGAGCATCGCGTACCGGGTGTCGGGCTCGGTGCGGTCGCGGCCGACCACCTCGTCGCGCGCGGCGTCGTAGCTCCAGGGGCCGTCGATGGCCACGGTGCGGGGGAAGGTGCTGACCGGCAGCCGCTGCTCGCGCAGCGCGCCCACCCGGACGTCCACCTGCGCGAGGCTGCCGCGGGCGGCGTCCGGGGCGGCGCCGACCAGTCCGGGCTCGGACGCGAGCAGGCCGTCGGCGTCCCAGTCGTCGAGCTCGGCGGTGGCGTCCCGCTCCCAGGACCGGCCGTCGAAGTCGCGGAGGGTGAACGAGCGCAGCGGCCCGATCAGCCCGGCGGTCGGCGCCGGGCCGTCGTCGGCGGGCCCGGCGTCCTCGACGGTGTAGCGCAGCACGGTCTGCGACGACTGCTCGCGCAGGCTGTCCCGCAGGTCCAGGTCGTCGGCCAGCCGGACGGGGCCGACCGCGCCGGTGCCGACGTCGGGCAGGTCGAGCCAGGACCAGGCGGGCACGGCGGCCACCACGGGCCCGGCGGCGAGGGTCAGCGCGACCAGGCCGGCGGCGCCGACGACCACCACGCCGGCACGCCGCGCGCCCCGGTCGCGGGACACCGGTGGCTGCGCGAGCGCGAGCAGCAGCAGGTAGAGGAAGCCGGTCGCGGCCAGCGCCCAGGTGCTGCCGCCGAAGCCGAGCACGACGGCCGGCGTCCACACCGCGACGAACGCGATGCCGGTCAGCGCGGGCATGCCGCAGCCGACGGCGAGCAGGTCGGCGGCGAGGAACACCAGCACGGCCGCCCCGACGACCACGAGCTCCACCGGCGGCCAGACCGCCAGCGGCACCACGGACGTCTCGATCAGCTCGGCGGCCTGCGCGACGAGCTGCCCGCCGCGCTCGACGGTGCCCGGTCCCACCAGCAGCGGGTTGCCGCCGGGCGGCGTCGCGTACCAGGCGAGCAGGCCGTAGCCGCCGGCCACGAGCCCGGCGAGCGACGGCAGCCACGCGGACCGCGTGACGCTGCGGACGCCGCCCACGACGAGCGCGGTGCCGCCGACGGCGACGAGCGCGTGCCAGCCCCACGAACCCGCGGCGAGCAGGCCGGACAGCGCGCCGAGCGCGGTCCAGGTGGCGAGGGCGACCACGGCGGTGGCCACGGGGGACCGCCAGCCGCGCCGGAGCGTGCCGCCGCCGGTCACGCCGCACCGCCGGTGAGGCGCCACCACGCGGCGGCGAGGTCGGAGCCGGGCTCGGCCTGCACGACGCGCCACCCGGCCCGGCGCAGCGCGCGGGTGGTGGCGGTGGCCGCGGCGTCCTCGTCGGCGCCGCGCACCACGGCCCAGGCTGGGCGGGTCTGGCTGACGCCCGCCAGCGCGGCGCGGCCCGCGGGGCCCTGGGCGCCGAGGACGGCGACCACCAGGCCGGAGCCGCCGTCGGTGTCGTCGAGCCCGCGGATCTCCGCGAGCAGCGCGCGCTCGGCGGTCGCGGCGTCGTCGTGCCCGGTGAGGTCGACCGTCGCGTCGAGCAGCTGCGGGGGCGCCGGCGCCTCGGTGCGGACGGCGCGCGGGTCGTCTACCGCGGTGCCGGTCAGCAGGTGGGTGGGGTGGCCGGCGGCGCGCACGGCCAGCGCGACGGACGCCGCCAGCGAG
>JAPSIJ010000434.1 GCA_031178805.1 Cellulomonas sp.
GTGTGGGTCAGGGCGAGCGCGGTGACCACCGAGCGGAGCACCGTCGACTTGCCGGTGCGGGGGGCGCCGACGATCGACATGTGGCCCGCCGCGCCGCCGAGCGACACGGTGAGGTTCTCGCGGCGCTGCTCCAGCGGCCGGTCCACGGTGCCGAGCGGCACGGTCAGCGTGCCGGCGGAGCGCCAGCCCGGGGAGACCAGGCCGAGCCGCGGGTCGGCGACCAGGTCGGGCATCAGCTCGTCCAGGGTGCGCGGCACCACCAGCGGCGGCAGCCAGACCTGGTGGGCGGGCGGGCCCTGGCCCTTCATCCGCTGCACGGCGATGTCGAACGTCGCGCGGGTCTCCTCCGGGTCCGCCGCCACGACCTCGGTCGACGCCGGCTGGGCCTCGACGCCGCCGAGCACGGGCGCCGCGGTGAACGACTCGAGCCGGGCCAGCCCGGTGCCGGTGACGGTGCCGCCCTGCGCGGTGCGGCGGCGGGCCTTCGGCGGGCCGGACACGTACGCGGCGCGGAACTGGATCATCGACGTGGTGTCGGGCTTGAGGTAGCCCATGCCGGGGACGGGCGGCAGCGTGTACGCGTCGGGCACGCCGAGCACCGTGCGCGACTCCGCGGCCGAGAACGTCCGCAGGCCGATCCGGTACGACAGGTGCGACTCCAGGCCGCGCAGCCGGCCCTCCTCCAGGCGCTGCGAGGACAGCAGCAGGTGCATCTGCAGCGACCGGCCGAGGCGGCCGATCGTGACGAACAGGTCGACGAACTCCGGCTTGGCCGACAGCAGCTCGGAGAACTCGTCGCAGACGATCAGCAGCGCCGGCAGCGGCTCCAGGTCGGTGCGGCCGTTGCGCCGGGCCTTCTCGTAGTCGGCGACGTTGGCGAAGTTGCCCGCGGCGCGCAGCAGCTCCTGCCGGCGCACCATCTCGCCCTGCAGGGCGTCCTGCATCCGGTCGACGAGCGTGAGCTCCTCGCCGAGGTTCGTGATGATCGCGGACACGTGCGGCATGTCCGCCATGCCGGCGAACGTCGCGCCGCCCTTGAAGTCGACGAGGACGAAGTTCAGGTCCTCGGAGGAGTGCGTCATCGCCAGCGCGAGCACCAGCGTGCGGAGCACCTCGGACTTGCCGGAGCCGGTCGCGCCGATGATCAGGCCGTGCGGGCCCATGCCCTGCTGGGCGGACTCCTTGATGTCCAGCGCCACCGGCTGCCCCTGCGGCGTCACGCCGATCGGCACCCGGAGCCGGTCGCGCGGCAGCCGCGGCCGCCAGGCCACGCCCAGGTCGAGGTCGCGGACGTCGCCGACGCCGAGCAGGTCGACCAGCTCGGACGACACCTCCTCGTCGGCGCGCTCCGGGCCGGACTCGACGTGCAGCGGCAGCAGGCGGCGGGCGGTCGCCTCGGCGTCCGCCACCGACATCTGGTCGCCGTCCACCCGCACCGGGGCGTTGCCGAGCCGCAGCACGTCGACCGGGGCGCGCACGGCGTCCTCGGTCGCCACGGCGGCGCCGACGTTCAGCCGCAGCGTGGTCGGCTCGTCCAGCTCGTCCCACCGCTCGGGCAGCTCCAGCACCGTGACGCCCAGGACGCCGTCGGTGGTGAGGATCGCGTTGCCGACCGGGACGTGCCCGCCGTCGACCACCACCAGCACGTGGGGGAGCGGCGCCTCGGCCGCGTAGCCGAACCGGGGCCGCTCGGTGAGGTCCTCGGGCAGCAGGGACTCGACGTCCGCGAGCGTCGTGCCCATCATCCGCGCCGCGCCGACGGCGTCCCGGGAGCGGGTGGAGTGCGCGTGCGGCAGCCACTTGACCCAGTCCCACTCGGGCAGGGCCGCGTCGCTCGCCACGACCGCGATCTGCAGGTCCTCCGGGGCGTGGAACGTCGCGAGCTGCGCGACGACCGCCCGGGCCAGCGCGCGGGTCTCGGCGACGCCGCCGGTGACCTCGATCCGCGCCACCGAGCGCACGTCGAACGCCAGCGGCACGCCCTGCTGCACCCGGTGGGTCACCAGGAACCGGTGCGCGGCCGAGGCGGCCACCGGGTCGAGCTGCGCCAGCGGCGGCGTCTGCGGCGCCTCCAGGTCCAGGCACAGCGGCTGCGCGCCGACGCCCACCCGCGCGGTGAGGAAGTCGTCGTGCTGCGCGCGGCGCTCCCACACCCGGGTGCGCTCCTCGGCGACGGCCGGCAGGGCGCGGGGGTCGGGCGAGCTCCACTCCGCGGCCCGGCGCTGGGCGCCCGCGGCCTGCCGGACGGACGTGCGCAGGTCGGACAGGTAGGCCAGGTACTCCCGGCGGGCGCCGACGACCTGCGCCTGGTGCTGGGACCGCTGCCGCCAGCCGTTCACGCCGACGAAGCCCAGCGACGCCAGCAGGAACATGCCCGCGGCGATGTACCCGCGCGGGCCTGGCTGGTTCATCGCGACGAACACGATCGACCCGACCGAGCCGAGCATCGGGATGGCGTTCGCCAGCAGGCCGCTGACGCCGTCGGACGGCTGGATCTCGGGGGGCGGCTGCAGGACGACCTGCCCGCTGGGGACGGCGGGCGGCTCCAGGCGCGTCCCCTGCTGCGGCGCGATCGACATCGTCGGCGCTCGGTCCCTCCTGCCGGGCGGGGAGCCGCACGCCCCCCGACGTTCTCTAGGGCGTCAACCTACCTGCCGGGGCCCCGCCCGGGCCGCCCGCGTTCGGCCGGACGGGCGACGTG
>JAPSIJ010000435.1 GCA_031178805.1 Cellulomonas sp.
GCCTCGGGCCCGAAGCCGTCGTCCCCCGCGTCGGCCGCGGCCAGCAGCGCGTCGATCCCGGACGCGGCGGGGGCGCCGCCCGCCCCGCCCGCGAGCGAGGCCGCGGTGACGCCGCGGCGGCGCAGCAGGCTCTGCGGGCGCGCGACCGGCGCGTCCGGCACGTCGATGGTCAGCTCGTAGCGCTCCCGGGCGAAGAACCCGGCCACGCCGCCGGTGCGCACCCGCTCGGCCCGCACGATCCGGGCGGTCGGCCCGAACTCGGCGCGCACGTGCACCATGAGCTCGGCCAGGTCGGCCCCCTCAAGCAGCAATCGCGTGGGCACCGCTCACCACCCCCACCGTCTCGATGCGGGCGCCGCCGCCGGTGACCTCGCTGTAGGACAGCACCGGCAGCCGGTCCAGGCCGAGGACCACGACCTTGCGCAGCGCGGGGCGCAGGGCCGGCGCGCAGACCAGCACGACCGACCGGCCGGTGGCCTCGGCGTCGGTGACCGCGACGCGCAGCCGCTCCAGCATCGCCTCCAGGCGCGTGGGGTCGGTGACGATCTGGGTGCCGGAGTCGGTCGGGCGCAGGGCCTCGACCAGCTGCTGCTCGAACACCGGGTCCAGCGTGAGCACCCGGAGCACGCCGTCCTGCACGTACTGGGTGGACAGCGCCGGGCCGAGCGCGCCGCGGGCGGCCTCGACCAGGCCCTCGGGGTCGGTGCCGACCTTCGCGCGCAGCGTCAGGGCCTCGTAGATCCGGCCGAGGTCGCGGATCGGGACCTCCTCCGCGAGCAGCCCCTGCAGCACGCGCTGCACCTCGCCGAGCGAGAGCAGCCCGGGCACGAGCTCCTCGACGACGGACGGGTTGACCTGCTTGACGCCCTCGGTGAGCACCCGGACGTCCTCGCGGCCCAGCAGGCGCGGCGCGTTGCGGGTGATGATCGAGCCGAGGTGGGTGATGAGCACCGACACCCGGTCGACGACGGTGGCGCCGGCCATCTCGGCGGCGTGCCGCAGCTCGGCGGCCACCCACTTGCCGGGCAGGCCGAACACCGGCTCCACCACGGACTGGCCGGGCAGCGCGGCGAGGTCGTCGCCGAGCGCCAGGATCCGGCCGGGCGGGACCTCGCCGCGGCCGACCTCGACGCCGGCGATCCGCACCACGTAGGTGGACCGCGGCAGGTCGACCGAGTCGCGGGTGCGCACCGGCGGGACGACGATGCCGAGCTCCATCGCGATCTTGCGGCGCAGGCCGCGCACGCGGTGCAGCAGGTCCTGGTCCGGCCCGTTGCCGACCATGTCGACCAGGTCGGGCGCCAGCAGGATCTCGAGCGTGTGCACCCGCATCTGCTCGATCAGCGCCTCGGGGGTGTCGTTGGACGTCGGCGCGGCGGTGGCGGTGGACGCCTCCGCGGCCTCGGCGGCCTTCGCCTCGCGGGCCTCGGTGGCCTTGATCCGCTGGGCGGCGATGATCAGCGTCGCGCCGACCAGGACGAACGGCACCTTCGGCATCCCCGGCAGCAGCGCCAGGGCGAGCGCGCCGCAGCCGGCGATCAGCAGGGCGTTGCGGGACTGCGACAGCTGCTTGGACGCCACGGAGCCCATGTCGCCGTCGGCGGTGGCGCGGGTGACCACGATGCCGGTGGCGACCGAGAGCAGCAGGGCGGGGATCTGGGTGACCAGGCCGTCGCCGATGGTCAGGAGGCTGAACTTCTCCAGCGACTCCGGCAGCGACAGGCCCATCTGCATCATGCCGATGACGAACCCGCCGACCAGGTTGATCAGCGTGATGACGATGCCGGCGATCGCGTCGCCCTTGACGAACTTCGAGCCACCGTCCATCGCGCCGTAGAAGTCGGCCTCCGCGGTGACGTCGGCGCGCCGCTTGCGGGCGGTGTCCTCGTCGATCAGGCCGGAGTTCAGGTCCGCGTCGATCGCCATCTGCTTGCCGGGCATCGCGTCGAGGGTGAACCGCGCGCCGACCTCGGCCACGCGGCCGGCGCCGTTGGTGATCACGACGAACTGGATGACCACCAGGATCAGGAAGATCACCAGGCCGATCACCAGGGAGCCGCCGACCACGAAGTGGCCGAACGCGTCGATCACCGCGCCCGCGTAGCCGTCCCGCAGCACCAGCCGGGTCGAGGCCACGTTCAGGCCGAGCCGGAACAGCGTGAACACGAGGATCAGCGACGGGAAGACGCTGAAGTCCAGGGGGCGGCGCACGTACATCGCCGTCAGCAGGATGACGAGCGAGGCCGTGATGTTCACGGCGATCAGCACGTCCAGCAGGGCCGCGGGCAGCGGCACGACGAGCAGCAGCACGACGCCGACCACGCCCACCGGGACGGCGAGCTGGGAGATCTGCCGGTTCTTCATCGCAGGTCCTTGTCAGTGGGGCGGGAGAGGTCGGGGAGCGGGGCGGGGGCGGGGGTCACGCCGCGGCCCCCGCCCTGTCGGCACGGGCGCGGCGCCGGGCCGCGGCGACCGTGGTCGGGACGTCGTCGGGGGCGACGGAGCCGCCCGGGAGGGTGTGCTTGCCCAGGGCCGCGCCGCGACGCCGGAGCTGCATGACGAAGGCGAGGACGCGGGCGACCGCGGTGAACAGGTAGGCGGGGATCTCCTGGTCGACGGCGCACGCGGCGTGCAGCGCGCGGGCCAGGGGGACGTCCTCGACCATCGGGACGCGGTGCTCGGTGGCCTGCTCGCGGATC
>JAPSIJ010000436.1 GCA_031178805.1 Cellulomonas sp.
GGCCGCCGGCGTACGACCCCACCGTGCCGGACGAGATCATCGCGGTCTCCGACGCCGACTCGTTCGCCATGACGCGGCGGCTCGCCCGCGAGGAGGCGCTGCTGGTCGGCGGCTCCTGCGGCATGGCGGTCGAGGGCGCGCTGCGCCTGGCCCGCCGGCTGGAGGACGAGGACCCGGAGGCGGCCGCGCGCGCCGTGATCGTCGTGCTGCTGCCGGACAGCGGCAAGGGCTACCTGTCGAAGATCTTCAACGACCGGTGGATGCGGTCCTACGGGTTCCTGGACGCCGACCACGGCGCCACCGTCGGCGACGTGCTCCGCACCAAGGACGGCAGCCTGCCGGCGCTGGTGCACACGCACCCGAACGAGACCGTCCGGGACGCCATCGAGATCCTGCAGGAGTACGGCGTCTCGCAGATGCCGGTCGTCGGCGCCGAGCCCCCGGTGAAGATCGGCGAGGTCGCCGGGGCCGTCTCCGAGCGCGAGCTGCTCGACGCGGTGTTCAGCGGCAGCGCGTCGCTGTCCGACCGGGTCGACCGGCACATGGCCGCCGCGCTCCCGCTGATCGGCTCGGGGGAGACCGTGGAGTCCGCCCGCGAGTCGCTGCAGAAGCACGACGCGCTGATGGTGGTCGACGACGGGCAGCCCGTCGGGGTGCTCACCCGGCACGACCTGCTGGCGTTCCTCGCCCGCTGACGGGCGCCGGACCGCCCGCCCGCGGTTGGGGTGGCACGGCCTCGGCGGACGCGGTTAGGGTCGCGCCGAGGCACTGAAGGGGGCGCCTCGATCCCAGCCGCCGGGGGTGCGCGCCAGCGTGCCGCCGTCCGGTCGGGCGCGCCCTGTGCACGGCACGTGGGCGAAGGAGCTCGGCATGGCGCAGGCGACCGTCGAGGAGCGGGACTACACCGACGAGGAGCGGGCGCAGGTGGTCCGCGCCCAGGACGGCACCCCGGTGGGCGTGGTCCCCCGGCAGCGGTGGACCCCGCTGCGGATCGCCGTCTGGGTCGGCGTCTCCCTGCTGGGGGCGGTCGGCTGGACGATGCTCGCGGTGGTCCGCGGCGAGCAGGTGAACACGATCTGGTTCGTGGTGACCGCCGTCGCGACCTACGCGATCGCCTACCGGTTCTACGCGCTGTACGTGCAGCGCCGGATCATGCGCCCGGACGACACCCGCGCCACCCCCGCGGAGCGCGTGGACAACGGCCGGGACTTCGACCCCACCGACCGGCGGGTGCTCTACGGGCACCACTTCGCCGCCATCGCCGGCGCCGGCCCGCTGGTCGGGCCCGTGCTCGCCGCCCAGATGGGCTACCTGCCCGGCACGCTGTGGATCATCCTCGGCGTCGTCGTGGCCGGCGGCGTGCAGGACATGCTGGTGCTGTTCTTCTCCACCCGGCGCGGCGGCCGGTCCCTCGGCCAGATGGCGCGGGACGAGATCGGCGCGTTCGGCGGCACGGTCGCGATGGTCGTCGTGTTCGTGATGCTGATGATCGTGCTGGCCGTGCTCGCGATGGTCTGCGTGAACGCCCTGGCCGAGAGCCCGTGGGGCGTGTTCTCCGTCGGCTGCACCATCCCGATCGCGCTGCTGATGGGCCTGTACCTGCGGTTCGTCCGGCCCGGCCGGGTGTCCGAGGTGTCGGTGATCGGGTTCGTGCTGCTGATCGGCGCCATCGTCGGCGGCCGCTGGGTCGCGGAGTCCTCGTTCGGCGAGCACCTGCACCTGTCGCCGGTGACGCTCACCTGGGCCGTGGTGGTCTACGGCTTCTTCGCCGCCGTGCTGCCGGTGTGGCTGCTGCTCACCCCGCGCGACTACCTGTCGACGTTCATGAAGGTCGGCACCATCCTCGTGCTGGCGCTCGGCATCGTGCTGGTCCGGCCGATCGCGCAGATGCCCGCCGTCACGGAGTTCGCCTCGAACGGCGAGGGGCCGGTGTTCGCCGGCGCGCTGTTCCCGTTCCTGTTCATCACGATCGCCTGCGGCGCCCTGTCCGGGATGCACGCGATGGTCTCCTCCGGCACCACGCCCAAGATGGTGCAGAAGGAGTCGCAGGTCCGGATGATCGGCTACGGCGGCATGCTGATGGAGTCGTTCGTCGCGATCATGGCGCTCGCCGCCGCGGTGTCCCTGAACCAGGGCGTGTACTTCTCGATGAACGCCCCGGCGGCGATGACCGAGGGCACGTCGATCGGCGCCGAGGCGGCGATCGCGGACCTAAGCGTCACCGACGCCGCGGGCGACCCGGTGGAGATCCGCTGGGAGTCCACCGGCCCGGACGGCGAGGAGGTGACGCTGACCGGCGCCGCCGCGCTGGACCAGGTCGCCGAGGACGTCGGCGAGCCCTCCGTGGTGTCCCGCACCGGCGGCGCGCCCACCCTCGCGGTCGGGATGGCGCACATCCTGCACCAGGTGGTCGGCGGCAGCGGGATGATGTCGTTCTGGTACCACTTCGCGATCATGTTCGAGGCGCTGTTCATCCTGTCCGCCGTGGACGCGGTGACCCGGGTGGCGCGGTTCCAGCTCTCCGACGCGATCGGCAACTGGGTGCCACGGTTCCGCGACCCGTCCTGGACCGTCGGCGGCTGGATCTCCACCGCGGTGGTCGTCGCGGCCTGGGGCTCGCTGCTGCTGATGGGCGTCACCGACCCGCTCGGCGGCATCCGCACGCTGTACCCGCTGTTCGGCATCGC
>JAPSIJ010000437.1 GCA_031178805.1 Cellulomonas sp.
GGCCGGAGGACCTGGACGCGGTCGCCTACTCCTTCGACCCGGCGCTGTCCAAGCCCGCCGAGGAGCTCGGCCTCAGCGACCCGTGGGACCACCTGCGGCTGATGTACGCGGAGAAGGCGCCGGGCTTCCTGGCGACCGCGCTGCCCGGGCTGGACCGGTCGAAGGTCCGCTACGTCCCGCACCACGTCGCGCACGCGGCGTCCGCGGCCCTCGCGTCCCCGCACCGCACCAGCAGCGTGCTGGTGCTGGACGGCCGCGGCGAGCGCGCGTCGCACCTGGCCGGCCGGTACGTGGACGGGCGCCTGGAGGTCCTGGCCAGCCAGGAGCTGCCGCACTCCCTCGGCCTGGTCTACGAGTCGCTGACCGACCACCTCGGGTTCCTGCGGTCCAGCGACGAGTTCAAGGTGATGGCCCTCGCCTCCTACGGCAAGCCCCGGTTCCTGGCGGAGCTGCGCGAGATCATCCGGCCCACGGGCGACGGCGGCTTCGTCGCGGAGGCCCCGGACTGGTCGCGGTGGGCGCCGCGCCGCGTGGACGACGGCACCTGGGGCGGCGAGCACGCCGACCTCGCCTGCTCGGTGCAGGCGCGGCTCGAGGAGGTGCTGGTCGAGCTCGCCCGCTGGCTGCACGAGCGCACCGGCGACCGGGTGCTGACGATGGCCGGCGGCACGGCGCTGAACTGCGTGGCCAACTCCCGGATCTGGCGCGAGTCCGGCTTCGAGGAGATGTGGGTGCAGCCCGCCGCGGGCGACGCCGGCACCGCGCTCGGCGCCGCGATGCAGGTGGCCGCCGACGAGGGCGAGCCGCTGGCGCCGATGCCGTCCGCGGCGCTGGGCCGGTCCTGGTCGGACGACGAGATCGCCGACCGGCTGACCCTGGCCCGGGTGCCGTTCCGCACGCCGGCGACGCCCGAGGAGTTCGCGGCGGAGGTCGGCCAGGTGCTCGCGGACGACGGCGTGGTCGCCTGGTTCGACGGCCGCAGCGAGTACGGGCCGCGCGCGCTCGGCCAGCGCTCGCTGCTGGCGCACCCCGGGCGGGCCGAGAACCTGGAGCGGCTGAACGACGTCAAGGGCCGCGAGCAGTTCCGGCCGGTGGCGCCGATGGTGCTGCTGGAGCACGCCGAGGAGATCTTCTCCGACGGCCCCATCCCCAGCCCGTACATGCTGTTCACCCACCGGGTCGCCCCGGAGTGGCGCGACCGGATCCCCGCCGCCGTGCACGTGGACGGCACCGCCCGCATCCAGACGGTGGACCCCGCCGTGCAGCCCCGCCTCGGCGCGACCATCGAGGCGTTCCGCGACCGCACCGGGCTGCCGGTGGTCATCAACACCAGCCTGAACACCGCCGGCCGCCCGATGGTCGACGACCCCCGGGACGCCCTGGAGCTGTTCGGGTCCGCGCCGGTGGACCTGCTCGTGATGGGCCCGCACCTGGTGCGGCGCGCCGACTTCTTCGCGGTGCGGGCGTGACGGGCGCGGTGGCCGGCGCGCCGGGCCCGGTGCCGGGCTGGTCGGTGGTGGTGCCCACCATCGGCCGCCCGCAGCTGCGCGCGATGCTCACCTCGCTCGCGGGGCAGACCTTCGGCGACCTGCCCGCGCCGGACGCCGTGGTGCTGGCGGACGACCGCCCGCTGACGGCGACCGCGCCGCTGGACCTGGCCGGCCTCCCGCCGCTGCCCGCCCCGCTGCGCGTCGTGCGCACCGGCGGCCGCGGTCCCGCCGCCGCCCGGAACGCCGGCTGGCGGTCCACCCGCTCGCCGTGGGTGGCGTTCCTCGACGACGACGTGCTGCTGCCCGACGGCTGGGCCGACGCGCTGGCCGCGGACCTCGCCGCCTGCGCACCGGACGTCGCCGCGACGCAGGCGCGGCTGCACGTGCCGCTGCCGGCGCACCGGCCGCCCCTGGACTGGGAGCGCAGCACCGCCGGGCTCGAGGGCGCGCGGTGGGCGACCGCTGACATGGCGTTCCGCCGTGCGGCCCTGGTCGGGGCCGGCGGGTTCGACGAGCGGTTCCCCCGGGCGTACCGGGAGGACGCCGACCTCGCGCTGCGCCTGCGGCTCGCCGGCTGGGGCCTGGTCCGCGGCAGCCGCACCACCACGCACCCCGTCCGCCCGGCCGACGACCGGGTGAGCGTCCGGGTGCAGGCCGGCGCGGCGGACGACGCGCTGATGCGCGCCCTGCACGGGCGGTCCTGGCGGGACCTGGCCGAGACGGGACGCGGCCGGTTCCCGTGGCACGTCGCGACCGTGGCCGCCGCCGGCGCCGCCGCGGGCGCCCTGCTCGCGGGCCGGCCGCGCGCCGCGGGGCTCGCGGCCGGCGCCTGGCTCGCGCTCACCGCGGACTTCGCGCGTCGCCGGATCGCACCGGGTCCCCGGCCCGGGCAGCCCGACTGGGCGCCGGAGTGGCGGCGGATGGCCTGGACCAGCGCGGTGATCCCGTTCGCCGCCGTCCGGCACCGCGTCCGCGGCACGCTCGCGCACCGGCACGGCGCGGACCCGTGGCCGGTGCCGGTGCGCGCCGTGCTGTTCGACCGGGACGGCACCCTGGTGCACGACGTCCCCTACAACGGCGACCCCGCGCTGGTCCGGCCGGTCGACGGCGCCCGCGAGGTGCTGGACGCGCTGCGCGCCGCGGGGGTCGCGGTCGGCCTGGTCACCAACCAGTCCGGCATCGCCCGCGGGCTGCTGG